>CALBRY010000067.1 GCA_937927665.1 uncultured Chloroflexota bacterium | reverse complement strand
AGTGTGATGAGATTACGTCAAGATCGTATCATGAGAACTATTGTTCTGCAAGTACCAGTTTTCAAGCGATGGTAGTCGAACGAACTTTCGCAATCCATGACCGCACAACAGCCCTCAGTTCATGAATTGCCAACGGCTTGCGAAGGACATCATTCATGCCCGCATCAAGATAGCAGTTGATCTCTTTTTGAGGCAGCACCCCAGCCGAAAGCGCGATGATCGGCAGTTTCGCAAAATTGCTGCCCAAGGCGCGAATTTGCCGGGTGGCTTCCAAACCATCAATTTCCGGCATATTCACGTCCATGAGAATTAGATCGGGCATGGTGCGCTGCGTTTCTTCGATGGCTTGCGCCCCGCTTCCGGTAGTCTGCACCATGCACCCTACGGTTGTGAGCGCGCTCACGATGATCTTGAGATTCAACTCATTATCGTCAACCGCCAAAATGCGCGGCGGAACGCCGTCGATCCGCTGGACGGGTGCAGGCGGCTGATGACTGAATTGTTCGACCGTTTTGCTCGAAACCAGTATTACGGGAAGGGTCACGCCAAAGAGACTGCCTTTGCCTTTTTCGCTGGTAACATCGATCGTACCGCCCATCAATTCCACCAACCGCCGCGAGATCGAAAGTCCCAACCCTGTACCGCCGTATCGTCGTGTGATCGACGTATCCTCTTGCACAAATCCATCGAAAACGTGCGCAACGTGATCGCTGTTGATGCCAATGCCGGTATCTTGCACCTCAAATCGAATCACCGCCCGATCATCACCCTGTTCAATCAACAGCACCCTAGCGCTGATTTCCCCTTGTTCGGTGAATTTAACGGCATTACTTATCAAGTTTTCTAACACCTGCCGAATGCGATTAGGATCGCCAAAAACTTCTTCCGGCACTTCTGCCGCGACATGCGTCGTAATGATGATCTGCTTTTTTGCGGCAAATTCCCGGTGTCCCTCGATCACATCATGCAGTACTGTACGCGGGTTGAACGGCACCGTTTCGAGCGCCATCCGGTTATTCTCCAGCCGCGAAAAATCGAGGATGTCATCCAGCACATGCAGCAGTTTACGCCCACTCTGGCGCGCAAAGTCGGAAAACTGGCGCTGTTCGTCCGTAAGTTCCGTTTCTTGAAGCAGTTCTAGCATGCCGAGCAGCCCGCCCATCGGCGTCCGCAGTTCGTGACTCATATTCGATAGAAATTCGCTGCGTAAACGGGCAGAAAGCAGTGCCGCATCCCGCACTTCTATCATCGCTTTACGCTCGCTTTCGATGAGTCCCTGTTCGCGTGCGATACTCGCTTGCAGCGCCGCTTCTTTTTCCTCGGCAATTTGGCTGCGAAAACGTGTCAATCCATACAACGCGAATGTAACGATCACCAGATACACAATGCGAAAGAAAATGACTTCTTGTACAAGGGGAGTCTCCGCAGTCGCGATGATCAGGCTAAGTAGAGCGATCTGTGACCCAAGCATGATCAGCATCGCGTGAGGTCGATGGAGGATTGCCGCAAGCACCGTGCTGATGAGCAAAAAATCAGCCACATCGAAGTAGCCGACCGGATCATAAAACAATAGGGTGAAGCAAAATGCGGATACGAGAAAAATCATGAACATATTCACCAGTTTGAAATATCGTGTGCGACTGATGAAATATCCAACGATGAGCAAGGCTGCCGACAAGAAAATGATGCCGTGAATGCGGATCATTTCGAGCGAGCCGCTCCAATCAATGACAAATGTGATGATTTCAGAGATCAGTGTCAGCAGTCCAACCGCCAGCAGGATGTTTGCTGTAAACTGTGCCGCGCGCCGATCTTCCGCGCTCTTAACATGTGGGTAGGCTGATGTCCAGCGATCCCACATCGACAGAAGTCGTTGAGGGAATGAGAGGAGTGTCGTTAGCTTGGTAGTCATGGACAATTACCTGATACCGCGTCCTATCGTATACTGATTCAAGCATACTGCAAAGAATGCAGTGAATAGCAGTAGCTTTTTTGAAGGCGGGCATGTGTACGACGTTCTAGTGCTAGGTGACTATTTTTTCGACATTATCTATACCGGGCTGCCCGATTTTCCGTCGCTAGGGCGTGAAGTCTACAGTACCGATATGACATCAACCGGAGGGGCGCTCTACATCACCGCATGCGCGCTCCGTCGCCTTGAGGTAAACGTTGGATGGGTTGGGCAGTTTGGCAACGACGCATACAGCCAATTTGTGCGCGGGTTGGCATCCGACGAACGGATCGATTTATCACTGGCGCGCAACATGGATCGACCCTACCAGCGTGTGACAACTTCCATGCCATTTCAAGGTGAAAGAGCGTTCGTGACCTATGCGGACGAATCACCGGATGACTGGTTTGATTACTGGATGGGTATTGCGCGCAGCGCTTCGTATCGTCACTTACATTTAGGCGGATTACTGTGCCTCGACAATGCCGAGCCGCTGTTCGCCGCCGCACGCGCACGTGGAGCCACCATCTCGATGGATTGTCAGGATGTGCCGCTTCTCAGCGAAGGATGTGATTGGAAGCGTCTGCTTGGGCTGGTTGATGTCTTCTTGCCGAATGCCCGCGAAGCGCGAATCATCGCGGGTACGGACGATCTTCAAACCGCTGTTGATCTAATCAGCGGCTGGATGCCAACGCTTGTTGTCAAAGATGGTGGAAATGGCGCATGGGTGGCACACGGAAAGACATTGACTCATGCCCCCGGTATCTGTGCGGGTGAAGTGATCGATACGACCGGTGCGGGAGACTGCTTTAACGCGGGATTCCTCTACGGAATGGTGGTCGAAAATGTTGATCCGCGCATGGCGGCGCATTTTGGGAACATCTGCGGAGGTTTATCGGTGACAGGTGTGGGTGGCGCGACGACTGCGCCGACAAAAGCGCAGCTTCAAGCGTGGATCAGCCCGGCATAAAATCTGAAAATCGAGGGAGAGGCGTTACACCTCTCCCTCGATTGTGTTGAGTGTTTAGAGTTCCAGTTCCACGTGAATAATATTCTCACGTTCGCTGTTCGTCGCCACGAAGCCGAGTTTTTCCGCAAGGTGAAGCATTTCCTTGTTCTCGGAATAAACGGTGCCGTAGATCATGCCGACCTTCTCATCACGTGCAATGCCGATGATACGTGTGAGCAGTTCTTTACCAATCCCCTGATGTTGATACTTGTCGCTGACCAACATGCCGTATTCAGCGGCGGCTTTGGTATTCGGCGTCAGGTTGCGGAGTTTGGTCAACCGACCAATTGCGATGATTTCAGGTTCGCCATTGGTTCCTGCATCGCGGCGCACCACGACCAACGCAATTTCGCGGTCATAATCGATAAAGCTCAAGCGTGAGAGCCGATCATGCGCGGTACGCTGCGACAGGTTCATCGCGTGCAGATAACGATTGAAGACCGAACGTTCCGAAAGCCCTTCATGGAACTTGATCATCAGCGGTTCGTCTTCGGGTCGGATCGGGCGGATCGTCACCTTCGTACCATCGCGGAGCGCCCATGTATCGACCAACTGCATCGGATACGGACGGATCGCCGGACGCGGGAGATCAGCATCCGCGATTTCCGGCGGGTGCGTGACGACACGGGCATCGAGCGCGATCAGCCGTTCGTGCGAAGCAAGCAGCGGATTGATGTCGATTTCGCGGATCAACGGCTGCTCGACCACCAATTGGCTGAAGCGGACGAGAATTTGCTCCAGCGCCTTGATATCCACCGGCGGACGACCACGGACACCTTTTAGCGCGGTATAAATCTTCGTTTCTTCCATCATACGCAGGGCGAGCGTGGTATTCAGCGGCGGCAAACCGAGCGCGCTGTCTTTAAACACCTCGACCATCGTACCGCCCGACCCGAACAGAAGCACGGGACCAAACTGCGGATCGAGACTGCTGCCGATGATCAGTTCGTAGCCGTCAAGCTTCGCCATCGGCTGCACGGTCACGCCTTGGAAATGCTCCAGTCCGGCGTGTTCGGTGACGTTCTTCTCAATCAGGCTGAAGGCATCGCGTACCGCTTTTTCATCGCGCAGATTCAACTGAACGCCGCCCACATCCGTCTTGTGCGTGATCGTGAGGCTGTTCAGCTTGACCACCACCGGATACCCGATCGTATTTGCTGCTGCTGCCGCTTCATCGGCGGTGCTTGCCAATACGGTTTCGACCGTAGGAATGTAGTACGCGCTGAGAACCTGTTTGCTCTCGTACTCGGTGAGGATGGTGCGTCCTGTGTCGCGCGCCGCGCGCAAAATACCTTCGACCTTTTCACGGTCAGGTGTTTGGGCGTAGCTGTCGAGCGGCAGCATTGGCGTTTCGTAAATCGATTCGAGGTTGCGCCGGTACTGCCACATGTAGTTGAACACACGCGCCGCCGTATCCGGGAATTGGAACGTCGGGATGTTCGCCTCATTCAGAATTTGTTCTGCTTCGGCGATGCTGTGACTTCCCATGAAGCTGGCGATCAGCGGCTTGTCCTCGGTACGAGGCAGATTTGCGACCAATTGAGCAATCGGCGCGGGGTAGGTCATCGCCTGCGGCGACGTGACGACGAGCATGCCATCACTGTTCTGATCACGGCTGACGATTTCGAGCGTCTTGGCGAATACTTCAGGAGAAGCATCACCGAGCATGTCAACCGGGTTGTTGTGGCTCCATGCGGACGGCAGCAGGGCATTCAATTCCTGCATGGTTGACTCGCTGATTTCGGCAAGCGCACCGCCGCCGCTGATCAGCGCGTCCGTCGCTAGAACGCCGGGTCCACCCGCATTGGTGACAATCGTCAGGCGGTTGCCGCGTGGGAGCGGTTGTTTCGCCAGCACTTCCGCCATGTAGAACACATCACTGATACGATCCACGCGCATAATACCACTGCGCTTGAACGCTGTATCCAACACTTCATCGCTGCCCGTGAGTGAACCGGTGTGCGATGCGGCTGCTTGTGCGGCGGCGGCGGTCACGCCCGCCTTGATGATGATGATCGGCTTACGGAGTGCAACTTCACGCGCCGCTGATAGGAACGAGCGGGCATCGCCCACGCTTTCCATATAGATGACGATGCTGTTGGTTGCGTCATCCTGACCGAGATAATCGATCAGGTCGCCCCAGCCCACATCAAGCATCGTACCGACGGAAATAAACGCGCTGAATCCGACGTTTTGATCTTTGCTCCAGTCCAGCACGGATGTGAGCAGCGCGCCAGACTGACTAATGAACGCCACCGCACCGGGTGCGGCGTTTCCTTCGGCAAAAGTTGCATTCATGCCGGTGGTTGGGCGCATAACACCCAAACAGTTCGGTCCGATGATTCGCATACCGCCGCGCCGCGCTTCTGCCAGAACTTCGCGTTCCAGCGCCACGCCTTCAGGACCGATTTCCTTGAAGCCAGCGGAGATGATCACCGCGCCTTTGATGCCGAGTGCAACGGATTCGCGAATCACATTGGGGACGGTCTTGGCGGGTGTCACGATGACGACCAGATCAATTTTGTCTGGCACATCCTTGAGCGTTGCGTAAGCCCGCACGCCAAGGATGCTGTTTCGTGTGGGATTAACCGGATAGACAGTCCCTCCAAACGGGCTGCTAATCAGGTTCCAGAAGATATTGCGTCCAACACTGCCCATGCGCTCGGTAGCGCCGACTACGGCAATGTTTTGAGGGTGGAAGATTGGATCGAGACCTGTTGGAATTTTGGTCAGAACATTTGCTGGGTTTTGCATGTCCCGCCTCAGATGAGCATTTGACAGAAATTCTTGTTCATCTTAGCGCGGAGAGGCGATAATAGCCATGTGCGAGACGACAGGTTAACAAGGGGAATAACGTCATGCAAATGGGATTGATCGGGCTGGGAAAGATGGGCGCGAATATGAACCTCCGGTTGATGCGTGGCGGGCATCAAATGGTGGTTTATAACCGCAGTCGTGATCCTATTGATGAAGCAGTTAAGGCGGGTTCAATCGGCGCGGATTCGCCCGAAGATTTAGTGAGCAAGTTGAGCGCGCCGCGTGCGGTCTGGGTGATGGTTCCGGCGGGCGATGCCACCGAGCAAAATATCCTTCATCTGCTCGATCTGCTTGATCCGGGCGACATTATTATCGATGGCGGCAACAGCAACTATCATGACACCATGCGCCGTGCGGGCATTGTCACCGCGCGCGGACTGCATTTTGTGGATGTCGGCACATCGGGCGGAATCTGGGGGATCACCGAAGGTTACAGCATGATGGTTGGCGGCGAAAAAGAAGCCGTTGATCGCCTTCGCCCGATTTTTGAGACGCTTGCACCCGCACCGGATCAAGGGTGGGGACATGTCGGTCCCAGTGGAGCAGGTCATTTCGTCAAGATGGTTCATAACGGCATCGAGTACGGCATGATGCAAGCCTTCGCAGAAGGTTTCGAGATCATGCACGCCAAGACCGAGCTTCAGCTTGATGTCGCACAGATCAGCGAAATCTGGCGTTATGGGAGTGTGGTTCGCTCATGGTTGCTCGATTTGACGGCAAACGCGCTGCGCGAAAACAAAGACCTCAGCGGAATTGCGCCGTGGGTTGCCGACAGCGGCGAAGGACGCTGGACGGTACAAGAATCGATCGATCTCGATGTGCCCTCACCTGTGATTACGCTGTCACTGATGATGCGCTTTGTCAGCCGTCAGGATAACAGCTATGCGGCACGCTTGCTTTCTGCTATGCGTAATCAATTTGGCGGTCATGCCATTAAACCACAGGATTAACCCGTCAAATTAGCTTTTCGAGGAAGCCCATATGGGAGTATCCACTTCGATCGTAATATTCGGTGCTTCTGGTGATCTGACCAGCCGTAAGCTTCTCCCCGCGCTGTTCCAGATGACTCTCAAGAATCGGATGCCGCCCGACAGCCAGATCATCGGGTTTGCGCGCCGCCCTTATAGTCACGAGGATTTTCGTCAGTTGATGCGCGATGCGGTTGCGACGGCACAGGGCGCAGCGTTTAACCCCGAAATCTGGGAAACGTTCGCCGCTCGTATCTGGTACGTACAGGGTGATCTCGATGTCGCAGAAGCTTATGGCAGGCTGGATAGCTTTCTCCACGAGCGTGAGACTTCGTCGGCAAATCGTCTTTATTACCTCGCCACTGCGCCGAATTATTATGATCCCGTCCTGACCAATCTGGCAGCATTTAACATGACCGGTGAAGAGGACGGTTGGCGGCGCGTTGTGATCGAAAAACCGTTCGGTGTAGATACCCCATCGGCGGCGGCGCTCAACCAAGTCGTTCACGGCGCGTTCCAAGAACATCAGGTGTACCGCATCGATCACTATCTTGGAAAAGAGACGGTACAAAACATCTGCTTTTTCCGCTTCGCCAACACGATTTTGGAGCCGGTCTGGAATCGAAATTACATCGATCATGTTCAAATCACGGTTGCCGAATCGGTCGATGTCGAGCATCGCGGTGGTTACTATGATACCGTCGGCGTGCTGCGCGATATGTTCCAGAATCATCTGCTTCAGCTTTTGACGCTGACCGCGATGGAACCGCCTTCTAGTATGGAAGCGACCACGCTCCGCAACGAGAAAGTGAAAGTGCTCAGTGCGCTTCGCCCGGTAGGAATCACCGATACCGTCCGCGCCCAATATGAAGGCTACCGGAATGCGCGCGGAGTGTCTCCCACATCCACAACGCCGACCTATGCCGCCCTCAAGCTGTATGTGGATAACTGGCGCTGGCAGGATGTCCCGTTTTATCTGAGAAGCGGTAAAGCATTGGCGCTTAAAGCGAGCGAGATTGTGGTTCAGTTCCGCCGCCCGCCGCGCCTATTCGCCGAATTACCACGCGCCCCCCGCAGCGCGCCGCCGAATATTCTCTCGCTTTGCATTCAGCCGGATGAAGGGATTCATCTTCAATTTCAGGCGAAAGTGCCGGATAGTATCAGCGAAATGCGCCCGGTCGATATGACCTTCCACTATGCCGATTCGTTCGAGGATCGCGCAATTCCGGAGGCATACGAGCGCTTGTTGATGGACGCATTAGCCGGAGACGCATCGCTTTTCACCCGCGAAGATGAAGTCATGCTCTCATGGCGGCTGATCGATTCTGTGATGCAAGGCTGGCAGATGCCGGATGCGCCGCCGCTCGTCACGTACACAAAGGGCAGTTGGGGACCCGAAGCAGCAGACTCACTGCTTGCGGGCGAAGATCGTGTGTGGCGCGTTGCATGTGGAGATCACGATTAACATGACAAGTGACATCCGTGTTTACCAATCTACCTTGGCGCTAAGTCATGCCGTTTGTGACTATTTTGTCGATCTGGCGGATCGCGCCATTACTACACGGGGTCGTTTTACGGTCGCGCTTTCGGGCGGAAACACGCCAATCCCGATCTACGAAATGCTTGCGAGCCGTGATTACGCCGAACAGATCAACTGGAATTATGTGCAGGTATTCTGGAGCGACGAGCGCTGCGTGCCGCCGGATGCTCACGATAGCAACTATCGCATGGCGCGTCACCTGCTCCTCAGCCGCGTGCAAATTCCGATTTCAAACCTGCATCGCATGAAAGGTGAAGAGCCGCCGGAAACCGCTGCCGAAACTTATGAAGCCAACCTGCGCGAGTTCTTCACCCGTCGGCTTGGCATTCCTCGCGCCCGTTTTGATCTCGTCATGCTGGGAATGGGCGGGGATGGTCACACGGCATCCTTGTTTCCCGGTATGGACGCCGTACGCGAAACAGAAAAATGGGTGATGCCACAGTACATCGAAAAGCTCGACTCATGGCGGCTGACTCTAACCCCTGCGGCGATCAATGCGGCTTCTAATGTCTGTTTTGTCGTCACTGGAACAGATAAAGCAGACACAGCCAAACATGTGCTGCATGATCCGCCTGATCCGAACATCTTCCCGGCACAGGCGATCAATCCGGTCAACGGAAAACTGCGCTGGTATTTTGATGGCGGGGCAGGCAAAGGCTTGAAAGACTAGAGGTTGTCGGGACAGGAGCGCATCCTGTCCCGACGGCAATGAGGATCACAGCGCCATCACTTCGGCGAGCCGGAATAAGTCCGGGTCGATCCCTTTGGTGCGTCCCACAACCTCGGCGTAGGGTGTTGTCGCAAGCGAACTCTTGATCAAGCCGACAACGCATCCGCGCTCGCCATGAATCAGGCGTTCGGCAGCATTTCCGCCTAACCGCGTCGCAAGGTTGCGATCGAATGCGCCCGGTGCGCCGCCCCGCTGGATATGTCCAAGCGTCGTAGCGCGCATCTCAAACCCGGTATCGTGATCTTGACAGAATCGGATCAAGGTTTCGATATTCGGTTTTGCGCCCTCGGCGACCACGACGATCCCGTTCGTCTTGCCGCGTTGATAAGACTCGTGCAGTCGTTCGACAAGGATTGCGGGTTCTTGAGGGATTTCCGGCACGATGATTGCTTCAGCGCCGCCCGCGATTCCCGCCATAAGCGCCAGATACCCGCAGTCACGCCCCATCACCTCGACCAGAAAAGCGCGGCGGTGCGATGAAGCCGTTACCTTCAAGCGGTCAATCGCTTCGAGCGCGATATTGAGCGCGGTATCAACACCAATGGTGATGTCCGAACCGATCAGATCGTTGTCAATGGTGGATGCAACCCCGATCGTCGGAAACCCCATCTCATTTAGCTCATAGGCACCGGTCTGTGAACCGTTGCCGCCAATGACAACCAAGCCTTCTATACCATGACTGCTTAAGTTCTCCAGCGCGTGCTGCCGTCCTTCAACGGTCATGAATTCCTTGGAGCGCGCGCTCCCGAGCATCGTGCCGCCCACATGGATCACGCCGCCTACATCGCGCAGTCCCAGCGGTGCGATCTTGTTTTCCATTAATCCGGAATATCCGTCACGCACGCCGTACACCTCACAATCGAGGTGGATACCCATACGTGTCACTGCGCGGATCGCCGCATTCATCCCCGGTGCATCGCCACCGCTGGTCAATACTGCAATTTTCTTGAGCATCCGAACTCCTCCCCATGCCATTGGGTAAGTGATGATGACTTGCCCGTCGCCTCCAACGGGAGTTTACCCCGCCATTGTACGCGCAAACTGAATAGGAGCGCAGTGTTTAACAATTGGATAAAGTAAAGATGGTAATCTGTCACCCATTTGAGACGACATGTCGCGCTCACCCAACAATTGACGGGGGATAACTTTAGAGACTATGGCAACCGCCAGCGTTCCATTGAATTCATCTGCTGCCGACAGCACGATTTACAAACGTCGCATTCGCGCGTGGACGCTCTACGACTGGGCGAACAGTGCATTTGCAACCACGATTCTTGCCGCTGTGCTACCCGTCTATTTCAGTCAAGTAGCAGGTGCGACGCTCCCCAGCGAAGCGACGGCAACCGCATATTGGAGTCTCAACCTCAGCATTTCGCTTTTCATCACGGCGATCCTTGCGCCCATTCTTGGGACAATTAGTGACGTTTCTCGCGGGAAAAAGAAATTCTTAGCATTCTTTACCGGACTCGGCGTGGTTGCGACCGGGCTGCTCGTACTGGTCAATACAGGCGATTGGGTGCTGGCATCGATCCTGTTTGTGTTCGGGCGTATTGGTTTTGTCGCGGCATATACATTTTATGATTCGCTTTTGCCGCATGTCGCCAAGCCGGAAGATCAAGACAGTGTTTCGGCGCGCGGCTATGCGATGGGTTACCTGGGCGGCGGGCTGCTTTTGGCGATCAATGTCGCCATGATTTTCATCCTGCCGGATAACTGGGGTCCGCGCCTCTCATTCTTGAGTGTCGGGCTCTGGTGGGCGGTCTTTAGCATTCCGATTTTCCGCCACGTTCCCGAACCCCAATCCGCAACCGGAGAACTCAAGCCCGGTCAAACCGTGATCGGTGAGAGCTTTAAACGGTTAGTTGGCACGTTTCGGGACATCCGCCATTACAAAGAATTGTTTAAGTATCTCGTCGCCTTTCTGATCTACAACGATGCGATCGGGACGATTATCGGTGTGGCGACGATTTACGGCGCGGAACTGGGTTTCGGTTCGGTTGAATTGATCCTCGCGCTCCTGCTGGTTCAGTTTGTCGGCATCCCGTTTAGCTTGATCTTCGGTCGCTTGCCGAGCGCGGAGAATAAGCGCCGCCCCTTGTACCTCTCGTTCATCGTTTTCAATCTCGTTGCGCTGCCGCTGGTAGGGATCACGCTGCGCGGCGTGCTGCCGGCAGACATCTCCGGCGATGAGCCGCCGCCGTATCAGAGCAGTCTTATGGTCATGGGACAGGGAACTGTGCTCGTGACCGAATCGTTCAGCGAGGAGATGCCGATCGGGTTGTTTTTGAATGGAAGCTGGACGACGGAGACAATTAGCGGCGACCTAACCGGGACAGGCAGCCCCGTGGTATACGCGACCAGCACGCTCTCCGGTGACGAAATTCAGCTTCTGTTTAACGGGCAGTCCGTCGAAGTGACCTATGCCATGCGTCCAGATGGTGGACAGGCGATGTGGCTGCTCGATGGTGAAAGCACCATCACCAACGAGGAAGAATCGAATATCGTCGATGCCTACAGCCAGACGACACGCTACGGCGAAACCATTGTGATCACCGCCGATGAGCCGGGAGAACACACGCTGACGTTCCTCAACACGGGCGGCGCGAGTGAGGAAAGCAGCGGCACCGTGATATCTGTCGCACAGCTTCGCGTCCTTGAACCTGTCCGCGAAAACAGCCTGCCGATTATTATGGGCTTGCTCCTCGCAGTGCAGGCAGTCGGACTGTTGTTCGCGTTCACCATTGGCAAGGGGTTGTTCGCGGGCTTGGCGAACACGATCGACACACGGCGAGCAATTCTGCTGGCGCTCGTCGTTTACGCGGCGATCGCGGTCTGGGGATATTTCATCAACTCAACCGTCGAATTCTGGTTCTTGGCATGGATGGTTGCGATTGTGCAGGGCGGTAGTCAAGCACTCAGCCGCAGCCTGTACGCGAGTATGTCTCCTGCCGCCAAGAGTGGTGAGTTCTTCGGGCTGTACGGCATCATGGAGCGCTTCTCCTCAATTCTCGGTCCGCTCCTGTTCGCCGGTGCGGTAGCAACCTTTGGCAGCAGTCGTCCGGCGATCATCAGCTTGATCGCATTCTTCATTATCGGTGGATACCTGCTTTCGCGCGTGAACATCAAAGAAGGACAGCGTATCGCCCGCGAGGAGGATGCTGCTATTCTAGGGAACACCGTCTGATCTGCTTGATTACCCAAAAGATAGGTAAGGGGCATGACTTGATCATGCCCTTTTTGATCTATGGTGACCACACGGCAGAATGATTTGTTTAAGGATAAGGATCATGGCGGCGGTGGAACTGGATACGCTCAAGCGTAAAGCAATGGCGATGTATGACATCCTGATCAAGTCCTACGGAGAGCGACCGCTCAAGCCGCCGCGCCGCCCACCAATGGTCGAGCTAATCATGACCATTCTTTCACAGCGAACGACCGCCGCGAACGAACAACTCGCGTTTGATCAAATGTGGGCGCGATACGGCTCATGGGAAGCGATCCGCGATGCTGATGTAACCGAACTCGCCGCGCTAATCGCGCCATCGAACTACGCCGAAGCGAAAGCACCTCACATCAAGGCGACCATCGCCCGCATCATCGAAGAACGCGGCGAACCGAGCATCGATTTTCTCGAAGACATCAGCGCTGATGAGGGATTAGTCTGGTTGATGTCGCTTCCCGGCGTTGGGATCAAAACGGCTTCCTTGGTCTTGCTGTTCAATTTCTCCAAACCTGTGATGCCTGTCGATACGCATGTTCACCGTGTCAGCCAGCGCACCGGATTGATTCCACTCAAAATGACACCCGAAAAGGCGCATATCGCGCTGGTGGAAATTCTGCCCACCGAACCCCATACCTTGTTTAATTTTCACGTAAGCTGCTTGCGGCATGGTCAGCAGATTTGCACGTTCACCGCGCCAAAATGCCCGAAGTGCCCGCTCAAGCACTTGTGCGATTACTATCAGCGGGTATACACACCAAAAATCTAGCGCGCCTTGTCCGTAACTTTCGTTATAATCGGCTTGAGAGATTTTTTACGCGCAGGAGCATATTTCATGACTCAAGAGACGTTTTCGCCGCCAACCGGCGAATGGTACGCCCCTTCCGACGAGATCAAGCAGAACGCCTACGTGCCGGATTACGATGCGCTCTATGCGGACGCCGTCGCCGATCTGGAAGGCTTCTGGGCGAAACAGGCGGAAAATCTTCATTGGTTTGAGCCTTGGACGCAGGTGTTGGATCGTTCAAACGCACCCTTTTATCAATGGTTTGTGGGCGGCAAGACGAATATCGCTTACAACGCGCTCGATCGCCATGCGAAAACGTGGCGCAAAAATAAGCTGGCACTGATTTGGGAAGGTGAGCAGGGCGATAAACAATCCTACAGCTATCACAAACTCCACCGCGAGGTGAACAAACTCGCCAATGTGCTGAAAAGCATGGGCGTTCGGCGCGGCGACCGTGTGACGATCTACATGGGACGCATCCCCGAATTAGCGATGGCGATGCTCGCCTGTGCCAAGATCGGCGCGGTTCACAGCGTGA
The DNA here is from genome assembly GCA_937927665.1 of uncultured Chloroflexota bacterium. Classification (GTDB taxonomy): domain Bacteria; phylum Chloroflexota; class Anaerolineae; order Aggregatilineales; family Phototrophicaceae; genus Flexifilum. Next base: position 6,464 of record CALBRY010000067.1, on the reverse strand, counting down.
TCTACGGCGGTTTTAGCGAACAGGCACTCGCCGATCGCATCGAAGACGCGCAGAGCAAGGTCATGATCACCTGCGATGGTGCATGGCTGCGCGGCAACATCGTTCCGCTCAAGGATATTGTCGATGCGGCGGTTAAGCGTTCACCTGTGGTTGAAACGCTCATTGTCGTCAAGCGCACCGGACAGCCCATCAACATGGAGCAGGGGCGCGATTACTGGTATCACGATCTCATGGCGCTGCCGATTGCCAGCCCGGTTTGCCAATCCGAAATCATGGACGCCGAAGACCCGCTGTTCATTCTGTATACCAGCGGCACGACCGGAAAGCCGAAAGGCGTTCTCCACACCCACGGCGGCTATTCCGTTTACACCTCAACGACCCTGCAAATGGTGTTCGATCTTCGCGACGATGATCGTTATTGGTGCGCCGCCGACCCCGGATGGATCACCGGACACAGCTACATCGTCTACGCGCCGCTGATTCTTGGCGTGACCAGTTTCATGTATGAAGGCGCGCCCAATTTCCCCTATCCGAACCGCTGGTGGAAATTAGTCGAAGAATATGGGATCACGATCCTGTATACCGCGCCCACCGCGATTCGCGGCTTGATGCGCTTCGGTGATGCGTGGCCCAATCGCCATGATCTGAGCAGTATTCGTTTGCTTGGCTCTGTCGGTGAGCCGATCAACCCGGAGGCGTGGCGCTGGTTCCACCGTGTCATCGGCAAGGAACGCTGCCCGATCATGGATACGTGGTGGCAGACCGAAACAGGCGGTTTCATGATCACGCCGATGCCGTCTGTGCAGCTAAAGCCCGGTTCGGCAACACGACCATTCCCCGGTGTTCAAGTCGCGATTGTTGATGAAGAAGGGCATCCTGTCCCCGATGGCGCGGATGGCAATCTTGTTATTCAGCAGCCGTGGCCCGGTATGCTGCGAACGGTATACGGCGATCCCGAACGGTACAAACAGCAGTACTGGAGCAAATACGCCGCTCAAGGCTGGTACTTGACAGGGGATACTGCCCGCCGCGACAAAGACGGCTACTACTGGATCATCGGTCGCAATGACGACGTGATCAAGGTGAGCGGCAACCGCCTCGGAACAGCGGAGATCGAATCGGGGTTGGTCAGCCATCCATCGGTCGCAGAAGCCGCCGTAATCGGCGTGCCCGACGAAGTAAAGGGCAATGTTGTTTACGCCTACTGCATTTTGCGCTCAGGACATAAAGGCGATGATGCGCTGCGTGAAACCCTCAAAGCGCACATCGCGCATGAGATCGGCAAAATCGCTGTGCCGCAGAAGATCGAATTTGTCGAAGTCCTGCCAAAAACACGCAGTGGAAAAATCATGCGGCGCGTGCTGCGCGCACGTGCCATGGGGATGCCGGAAGGCGATCTCTCAACCCTAGAAGAATAGGTTCTTTCGTCACCAAGTCGGGACAAGCACGCTTGTCCCGACTTGAGAGCTTACTTTGATTACTTACCCCCGCCGCACTTCGATTCATCGGCGTTCGGGTCGCTGCAATCCACCGAAACACCCGATCCGCCTGTCACACTGAGGACGAAATCGCCTTCGCTGTCGCCATTTTCGCCATTGATACGTGTCGGCAGGATCAGATATTGCCCACCCTGTTCGAACGTCCATGTGATGCTGATCTCATCCCCCGTCATGCGATCGGCTTGCGTATCAACAATTGAGTTGGTTTCCTCGTCAAAAATGCTGAACGCAGGTTCAAGATCGCCGCTCACCGCTTCCATGGTGATGGTCAGCGTAGTATTGTCTTCGATATTGACGCAGTACAAGGCGAAGAAGTTGAACGAATCGATTGTTCCTTCCAACGGGCGATCGATTTCAAGACGCGGCACAATGTCTTCCAACGCAGCAACCGGGCAGTACACCATGCGATCACCGGGGTTTTCACGCACATCGCGCACATCGCTGAGCGCTTGAATCGCTGGCGTGAAATCCGGTTGCAGATCAAGCGCGCGTTCATAATCGGCAATCGCCTCATCCCACATGCCGATATTGGCATACTGCGATCCCCGGAAGGTGATCGCCGCATAATCGGTCGGGTTGGTGTCAATGGCGACCGTGTAATTACGGATCAAAAATTCGGCGCTGCTCAGGTCGAAAGCCTCACGATCCGCGAAAAAGTGATAATCCGTATTGATGTCGATCGCGCGCTCGTAATCCTCCAGCGCGGCATCATGATCGCCAACCATAGCGTTCATCATCGCCCGATCAACATAGAAGATTGCATCACCCGGATCAGAATCGATCGCGCGGTTCAAGTCCGACAGCGCTTTAGCGAAATCGCCTTGCATGTAATGAATCCACCCGCGCCAATCGAAGGCAAATCCGGCAGCACTGTTGTTCGGCGCGATTTCGACTGCCTCATTGATCATCTCGATCGCTCCGCTGTAATCGCCTTCGAAGTACAGCGCGATTGCCTCGTCCATGAGGTCGAAGAATTCTGTTTCGCTGGATTGCGCGAATGCGGGGAATACTGCCCCCAATCCGATGACGACTACTGCCAAGACGATCCACAAACGCCAATTACGCATCAAGGTTTTCCTCTCCTTTAATCTTTACAGTTTCGTGCAGTTTCACATCGCCCATACCGCGGTGGATCACATTTTGACCAAAGATCACGCCGGAAACATCGCCGCTTCCCCGCCGGAAAGTCTCCAACGTTGCCAGCGGTTCACCTTTGACGGGAATCATCCCCGTCGCCTGATCAACAGTTGTGATCGGACAGCGAGCGCACGGTTTGGGAATTTCAAAGCGGATACCGCCAATCGTCACCCACTTCCAATAATCTTCAGCCCATGCATCTGCGCCGCTCACAACGATATTGGGGCGGAAGCGGTTCATCAGCACAGGCGGTTTCCCGCGTGATTCAAGCCGTGCGTTCAGATCACCGAGTGAGCTTTCGTTGGCGATCAGGATCGGATAGCCATCGGAGAATCCCGTTTGCGACGGCTGATCGGTGTACTTCATGCTGACAGAACGGTTGCCCGCGTCGTCAAACCGTACAAGCCGGAGCGGCGCGCCGAGATAGGCGCTGAACCATGCCGCAAGCTGATCGCCCTCATTGACAGCGCGCACCGTATCTTTCCAGATGACGACTTCCCGATCAGCGGCGCGTTCTTGCTTAAGCAGTACGGCTGTATCCGGCATATCCGGCGCGCTGAGATGCAAACAATCCGCATCGATCCGCGTCTGGATCAGCGCCATTTTGGGGAATTCGCGCTGTGTAACAAACATGCCCGCGTGGCGTTCGTCGTCGCGCACAACCATCCATTGGCGATCGTATTGAAAACCGCGCGCGGTCAGCGATACCGTATCATGGCTGATCCCTCCACACGACTTGATCGGATAGGTGTACAGCCCGGTGACCGTGATCGCATACATGCAAAGGCTCCCTCATCAACTTCTCAGCACGGTTTAGGTGAAAGATCATGTCTTTCTGTTTCATTATAGGGGTAACTTGAAATGAGATCGACATGACCACGACGTTACCCGATACCCTACCGATCACTTTTGAACATCGCTCCACCATCCCCACGACGATGGAAGCAATGATCGCGTTCCACGAAGATCCCGCCGCATTCAGCCGCCTTTCGCCGCCGCCGATTTTCGCGCAGATTCACCGCCGTGACTGGCGATCGATGCGCGATGCCGAAATTGAGTTCACGCTCTGGTTTTTGATTCTGCCGATCCGCTGGACGGCGCGCCACGAACCGGGACCGATACCAACCTCCTTTATCGATCGTCAGGTAAAAGGACCCGTCAAAGTATGGGTGCATCGTCACCTGTTTGAGCAGGTGAACGGCGGTATCACATTGATTGATCGCCTAACCATCTTGCATCGCCCCGGCATTCAAGGCGTATTCACCCGCTTGCTGTTCAATACACTGTCACTGCGATTTCTGTTTACCTATCGGCATATGCGGACGCGCTTAGGCGTCAAGCAGTTTGAGCACCAGCCCGCAAACGTATGAGCATTCCTAAAATCGTCATTATCGGTGCAGGAGTGGGCGGATTAACGACCGCCGCGTTTCTCGCCAAAGCAGGCTTTGAGGTTACGGTTCTCGAAGCACAGTCGTATCCCGGGGGTTCTGCCGGAACATTTGATCACAAGGGATATCGTTTCGAAGCCGGAGCGACGGTCGTCGGTGGGTTTCAGCTGAACGGACCGCATGCAGTCGCGGCGCAAAAACTCGGCATTCAGTGGAATGTGCGCGTACATGATCCGGCATGGGTAGTGCATCTGCCGGATCGCTCGGTTGCACTCACCCGCGATAACGCTGATGTGATCGCCAACTTTCCGCGCAGCGCCCCTTTTTGGAAAGAACAGAGCGCGCTTGCCGATCTTGGTTGGACGCTTTCGGCGCAAGGACTTCCATTTCCGCCCGCCGATGCCGCCGAACTCGCGCAGCTTGCGCGGGTCGGTTTGGCGAACTTTCCGCGTGACTTGCGAATGATTCCCTTCGCGCTCATGACAGCGCATCAATGGTTGCGTTTGCGCGGCATGGCAAACGATCCGGCGTTTGTTCGCTTCATTGATGCACAGCTTTTGATCAGCTCACAGACGACGAGCCAGCACGCCAACGCGATCTACAGTGCAACCGCGCTTGATCTGGCGCGGCAGGGGGTGTATCACGTCGCGGGTGGGATCGGCGGCATCAGTGAGACGCTTGCGCGTGCCGTTGAAGATTTCGGCGGTCAAGTGCTGCTGAAGCGCCGCGTGCGGCAGATCGTCGTCAAAAATGGACGTGCCATTGGCGTGGAGGCGGCATACGGGATGCGCGGGAAAGCGCTCGAATTCTTCCCGGCGGATTTCGTGATCGGCAACCTCACTCCGTGGACGCTCGATGAACTGCTCGGCGATGACAGCCCCGCACCGCTCCGCCGCGAAGTCAGCACACGGCGAAACGGTTGGGGTGCATTCGTTCTCCATCTGGGATTACGCGGTGATGGACTAGAGGGCTTGCCCGATCATCATCAGATCGTCACCGATTATCACCAGTCGCTTGGGGAAGGGCGCAGCATCTTTTTGTCGCTTTCCCCCGCATGGGATTCAACCCGCGCACCCGTCGGGTATCGCGCCGCCACGATGACCACGCACACCAACGTGACCCAATGGTGGGATTTGCTCGAAAACGATCCTTCAGCTTATGCCGATCGCAAAGCGGAATACGCGGATCGCATGCTGACTGCTGTCGAGCGTGCAATCCCCGGTTTTCGCGGGCGGATCGTGCTGGAAATGCCCGGTTCACCCGTAACATATCAGTTTTACACCGGGCGTCATCTCGGCATGGTGGGCGGTTTTCCACAGACATCGCTTTTTAAGGCACGATCGCCGCGCACAGGCATTCCCAATCTGCGGATCGTGGGCGACAGCATTTTCCCCGGTCAATCCACCGCCGGGGTGACACTCGGTGCAATGCGTGTTGCCGCCGATGTGATCCGCCACCTACCCACGCTTTCGGTGTCAAAAGCCGTTCTTGAGAAGGAAATCGCCCTGTGAGCGACACACCTGTGATTCATTGGTTTCGCCGCGATCTCCGCTTGAACGATAACACCGCGTTACGCGCCGCACTCATGACCCGTCAGCCCGTGATCGCGTTGTTTATTTTCGATCCGGCATTCGAGCGAAGCGCCTATCTCAGCGCGAATCGCACCGCGTGGTTGATCGAAAACCTGAAAGCGCTGGATGCCGCGCTCCGTGATCACGGAACACGTTTGATAATCCGCCGGGGAGACTCGGCGCGTGTACTGCGTCAATTTGCGCGTGAAACCCGCGCCGATGCGGTGTATGCCAATGCCGACTACACCCCGTTCAGCACGCGCCGCGATACCGGAGCGGCGCAAGCACTCGGAAGAACGCCCCTTCGCCTGTTTGACGATCTCGTGCTTCACGCACCCGGTACCGTCATGACAGGATCGCTCAAGCCCTACAGCGTGTATACACCCTTCCGCAAGCGCTGGTTAGAACTCCCGAAACCCGCCCCGCAAATCGGAGCAGTCGCCGGACATCGCTTTCATGATCTAAACGGCATCGATGCGGGGGATATTCCTTCGCTCGGCGAACTAGGAATCCGTGATCAAGGAGTTGACCTGCCGCCAGCGGGTGAAACTGCTGCACAGCGCCGCCTTCATGAATTCGCCAGCGGCGCGATCTACGAATATCGCGCGCGGCGCAACCACTTGATCCCCGATCCGTTCCGTGATCCTGCTCCGCTCGGCACATCATATCTATCGCCGTATTTGCGTTTTGGGGTGCTCTCACCGCGTCAAGCGTATGCCGCTGCGATCAACGCGAAAAACGCAGCGGATCAGACAGATGCGGACGAAGCGCGCCTTTCAGTCGATACATGGATCGCGGAACTGGCATGGCGCGAGTTTTACCTGCATGTGCTGTTTCATTTTCCACATTTGCGGCATTCAAGTTTTAAC
>CALBRY010000066.1 GCA_937927665.1 uncultured Chloroflexota bacterium | reverse complement strand
CAAAACGAACAAAAAAACGAGCAAAACCCGTGAGCGCCGCTGGATGGATCGGATTCTGGTGGGCGTTGAAGTGATTGCGGTGATCGGCGTGGTCGTGATCGGCGTCAACATGGTGCAGGCAATCGGCAAGCTGGAACAGGAAACATCGACCGCGCAGCAAATGGCAGAAGAAGTCCGGCGGGCGGGTATCCCGACGATTGAGCCAACGCCCACACTCCGCCTTGACCGGATCGTGCTTCCCGGCGGTCACACTTCCCCGCTTGATCCCGGCGGCGCGCAGTTCAACTACGAAGAAGTCCCGGCGATCTATCGCCCGCTGGTGCAAAGCGAATGGATGCAGCCCGTCATCCAACGCCCTCCGGTTACGCGCGAAACGGCAGTTTCGATCAATATCCCCCGCCTGAATCTCGATGCGTCAATCGTGCAAGGCGTCGATTGGTCAGCGCTTCAGCAGGGTGTTGGGCAGCTTCCAAATAACTCAAATCCGGGCGATGTACAGGGCAATGTCGTACTCGCCGCGCACAACGATATTTATGGCGAATTGTTCCGCTATCTCGATCAACTTCAACCCGGCGATCCTTTCCAGATTCGCACCCGATCACAGGTGTATAATTACGTCGTCAGCGAAGTACTGTTTGTGAATCCCAATGATGTCTATGTCATGGAAGATCGCGGCAGTGCGGTTGCAACCTTAATTTCGTGTTATCCCTTTCAAGTCAATACACAGCGTATTGTCGTTTATGCGGATCGCGTGTCTTAACCGCGCCGCCCCTGAGGTAACGTCATGCACCAGAAGCAGAACAATCAGCAGGATGATGAACTCGACCTGAGCGGCGAACCGCCCGTGATCGAGATCGACGACACCGACGAATCCATTCCCGCACCGAACGCCCGCCCTGCATCGACCCGCGCCAGCAGCGCCGCCGCCGAACGTGCCCGCGCGAAGGAACGTGCGCGCCAAAAATCGCGCTCGTCCTCATCAGCGAGCAAAAACCCGTATCGGACGCGCACCGCCGCCGAAATCCGCGCCGAACGCGATGCCCGCAAAAGACGCACTCTGACCGAACTCAGCGATGATCCGCGTGAACGGCGCCGCGCCGCCGCTGCTGCGTCCGTGCTGCCAATGGAAAAGGTAATGGAGCTTCTCCATAACCCGACACGCTTTGTGAGCGAAAATGAACTTCGCAGCGAATACGCTTACGTGATCGCCGACTTACGCAGCATGGCTGTTCTCTCGCTCGGTCTGGTGATCCTTTTGTTCCTGCTGGCGCAGTTCCTGCCGCGTTAACGCAAGCAGAAAGTTGTGTGAAAGGCAAAGGTTGGCGCGATGCGCCGTCTCTCAAAAGAACCTTCCAAGACCGTATGTAACGCTCCTTTGAGCGTATGGGAATCCAGCCCATTTTTCGCCGGGTTGGAGGCTTGCAGCCTTTCTCGCGTGCAGAGCGCCGCCCGCCGCCACGCATATCAAGCGGGGGCGGTCATCTTCAACGAAGGCGAAGTATGCGCGGGTTTTCACCTGATTCTTGATGGGTTGGTGCGTATTTACCGCATCAACGGCGAAGGGCGGCTGCATACCTTGAGTCTGCTCCGTTCTCCTTCCTCGTTTAACGAAGTCGCCGCCGCTGACGGGGGAATCAACCCGTTTAATGCTGTCGCTGTCACCAATGTCGTCGTGATGGTGATTGCGCCTGATCGACTGCATGACTTGATGGCAGGTGATGCGCGCCTCCTTCAAAATACCGTGCAAGCGCTGGCACACGTCAACCGGGAGTACATCGAGCGGCTGGAAGATATGACCTTCCGCAGTATTCCGTCACGGCTTGCCAAGTTATTCCTCCATGAAACCACCTACGCCGATCAAATCGCCGAAACACCCTCTCAGCTCACGCAAGAAGAAATGGCATCGATCCTCGGTACGACCCGCGAAGTTGTCGGGCGGGCGCTGCGCGGATTGCTGAATGCGGGATTGCTCCGCAAGAGTGGACGCTGTTTCTACATCGTTGACCGCTCCGGGCTTGAAGTGTTGGCGCATACCAATGTCCTGCCAGATCATCTGAAAGCATGCGCGCTCCCGGTCGAAGAGATTTAACCGAGGTAAAAATCATCTACACGATGGATGATGCCTGCCAGACACTTGGTTAAATCTAATCTTCAAAAGAGACAAAAGTTCCAGAATAACGGCGGTTCTTAGGTTACACTGCCCTTTAAGTGCAATAATCTAGCATTTAGGAGCCGTTTTCCATGACGCACATTATCACCAGCCTCTGCTTGCGCGATGGCGCTTGCGTTGAAGTTTGTCCGGTCGAATGTATTGTCCCCGGTCAGCCGCAAACAGAGTGGCCTTGGTATTTCATCGATCCCGATACGTGCATCGACTGCGGCGCGTGCGTGCCGGAATGCCCATTTGAAGCGATCTTCATCGAAGAAGAAGTCCCAGCGGCTTATACGATGGCTGCGGGTCAGAAGCGCATCCCGTTCGCGGAAAAAGCCGAAATTGAAGCGGCAGGCGGCGAAGTCGTTGACCTGACCGAAGATATTCAGCACAACTACGCATACTTCGCCGATGGTCCCGGCTACGACGCACTCGCCTAACTATGCCAAAGTACGAAGCCGTGTAGAAATTTCTATGCGGCTTCATGCTTTCCTCGCTCATTGATGGGAATCCTCTATCTCGTCCCCACGCCGATTGGCAACCTTGAAGATATCACCCTGCGCGCCCTTCGTATTCTCAAAGAGGCACGCTTGATCGCCGCCGAAGATACGCGCACCACCCGCATCCTGCTTCAGCACTTCGAAATTAAAACGCCGCTGACCAGCTACCACGAACATAATAAACTGGTCAAGCTGGATGCGATTTTTGAAGCGCTCGAAAATGGCGATGTCGCGCTTGTGAGCGATGCCGGAACGCCGGGAATCAGCGATCCCGGCTACGAATTGATCGGCGAAGCGATCCGGCGCGGAATCACGGTAACGCCGCTGCCGGGAGCATCCGCCGTAATCACGGCGCTCGTCGCGTCTGGTTTGCCAACAGATGAATTCACCTTTTTGGGGTTTGCGCCGCGCAAAGACAAAGCGCGCCGCGAACTTTTCCAGCAGTACGCATCGGCGCGCGGTACGCTGATTTTGTACGAAAGCCCGAATCGCTTGGTCGAAACACTTGAGGCGGTCATCGCCGCGCTTGGGGCAGATCGTTCGGTTGTGGTGGCGCGGGAACTTTCGAAATTGTTCGAAGAATTTCGGCGCGGCAGTGCATCTGAGGTGCTGGCGCATTTTCGAACCACCGCACCGCGTGGCGAGATCGTCCTATTGATCGCGCCTGCACCAATCGCAGATGCGCCGATATGGACGGAGGTACAAATCCGCGCCGCGCTCAAAACGCATTTTGAGAGGGGCGAATCCGTTCGAGACGCTTCGACAGCGGTCGCGCAAGCGTCAGGATGGGATCGGCGGGCGGTGTATTCGCTGGCGATTGAAGAAAGTAATCGCTGAAAAACAAAGTCTGCCCTAGAAAACTATTCGGAAGTGTGTAGAATCAGTCCACTTTGTACGTAAACACCGGGATGATCCCCGCGCAGGATTTCAAAAGGCAGTTTCAATATGGCATCATATCACGGACCTAAGGCACGGGTGCAGCGCCGTTTCGGACAGGTACTTGCGCCCCGCCCGAAATATCAGAGAATTCTGGAAAAGCGTGCCTACCCGCCCGGCGATCACGGCAAGGAAAAATCCTTCCGTTCCGGTCGTCGCAGCGACTACGGCAATCAGTTGAACGAAAAGCAAAAGCTTGCGTTCATTTTCAACGTGCGTGAACGTCAAATGCGCGCCTATTTCTTGCGCGCACGTCGTCAGCCGGGCAACACGGGTGAAAACCTGCTCGTCCTGCTCGAACGCCGCCTTGATAATCTGGTGTACCGCGCTGGTTTCGCCGCGACGATTTGGGCTGCTCGCCAGCTCGTCGTGCATGGGCATGTGATGATCGACGGCGCAGTCCTCGATCTGCCGTCGTACTCGGTTAAGCCGGGTGAGTCGTTCCAGATGGTCGAAAAGATGCGTCAGAACGTCCATGTTCAGGAAGCAATCCAGAGTTCACCGTACAACCCGTCGTACTTGGAAGTGAATCGCGGCGCAGCAAGCGCGACACTGATCAAGATGCCGACACGCGACGAAGTGCCAGTTCCGGTAACGGAATCGCTCATCGTCGAGTACTATACACGCTTGACGTAAAGTATTGCCCTGATGGGGATCATTCAAGGGGAACGGGTGGTGACACTTGTTCCCCTTTTTGTTTTCCCGCACGGACGGTCACTTGTGCAACTCCGGCGCTGATTACGCATAAAATCGCGCCAATCAGTTGCACAAGCGCATGGGCATCCAAAAATGCGCCGCGAATCGCCGTATCGACTTCCCCCGCCGCTGTTTGATCCAATCCCTCTGGTGCGGTTGTTGCTCCTAATTTCGCGCTGTTGACTGCCAATTCTTCGCGCTGCGGTGCGGTGAGCGGCAGGGTTTCGGCGCGGCTGTTGAGATTTCCCTGAAAAAATGTCACGCCAATTCCGCCGATCACCGTGAGAGCGATTACTGCCCCTACACGAGAAACCGCATTGTTGATTCCGCTTGCCGCGCCAGAATTTTCACGCGGGGCGCTGTTCATCACTGATGTGGTGAGCGGTGCGACAACCAACCCCATTCCTAACCCAAACAAAATGCCGGTCGGGAAATACGTCAACCAGTAGGAATCGGGTCCGGTTGTTTGGCGCGGCAAGATGAGGAGGATCATGCCCGCCGCTACAAGCAGCGGTCCAACGGTGAGCAGGGTTCGCGCACCGAAGGCATTGATCAGGCGGTGTGTTTGGGTGGAAAGCGCGATCATCAGGATGCCGAACGGCAGCATGGTGAAACCCGCGATATTCGCCGGATAGCCTTGAATCTGCTGCAAATTCAAACTCTGAAAATAAGGGGCAACGCGGATCGCGCCGTACAGCAAGAGCGTGAACAAGGTTGTTCCGGCAAACGTGCGATTGCGGAATAACTTGAGCGGAATCAGCGGGTATGCGACGGTTGCTTCAATACGGATAAAGGCGATCAACCCGATCACCGATGCGGCGATCATGATGAGCGCGGGTATCTGCTGTGTGGAGTCTTGAATTACGGTTGTACCGAGCGTGAACAACGCCAGCGAAGCGGTGATCGTGAACGCACCCCACCAATCGAGTTTGCCGCCGCTGCGCTCATCACCGCTGGAGACACGCGAAAGTAGATAGAACGCGATCGCGCCGAGGGGAATATTCACAAAAAAGACGGCACGCCATAAGCCCTGCTCCGCAAGCCACCCGCCGACTACCGGACCAAGCAGCGTTGTGAGCGTGCTGAATGCCGACCAAACGCCAATCGCGCCGCCGCGCCGCTCTTCGGGAAAGGTTGAGGAGAGGATCGCTAGACTGCCGGGAACCATCAACGCGCCGCCGATCCCCTGTAAGGCGCGACCGATGATCAAGATTTCGGCATTCGGGGCGAATCCGCACAGGATCGAAAATCCCGAAAATGTGGCGATCCCGATCATAAAGATGCGTCTGCGTCCGTATAAATCACCGAGCGCGCCGCCGACCAGCAGCAGCGATGCGAGAAATAGCGCGTAAGCGTTGGCGACCCACAAAAGCTGTGTTCCGCTCATGTTGAGATCGGCTTGTAGGGCGGGTGAGGCGATATCGAGGGCGGTTTGATCGATAAACGCCAGCGCAGACGCCAGCACTGCGGCGATCAGCACAAAACGTTCCGTCAAAGCGGTAGGAAGTGCGTTCGTCGCTGTGTTCATTGAATGGATGCGCCTTTCGGCTCATAGATACGAACGAAAAGAGAAGCAAAGAGAAGCAAAGAAAAGAAAAGGGCATTAACGCAAAGGCGCAAAGACGCAAGGGCGCAAAGAAAGGTGCAAAGGTGGTTGAGAACGCATAAAAAAGGTGCGGCATAACCGCACCTATCGACGCCAGTAACGACATATGTCTTACCGGATGATGCCTTCTGCCCATGTGATCAAGCGCTGAATATCGGTGTGAGAGGGCGCAACGATCGGGATGGAAATATCGGGCGCGGATACCACGCCATATGGTGCGGCGGTGCTAAAGGGGGCGGCGGTCATATCCGCGATGCCGCTGTTCGGGCGCAGTCCAAAACTCTGGGCGGCGAGCTGTTCGGCTTCGGAAAGTAGAAACTCGCCAAACTGACGCATGATCGCCTGTGCTTGATCCGGCGGCACATCGGGCGAACTGGATGTTGTCCCCGTCCACACAACAAACGGGAAATCAAATACAAGCGGGTAATCGGGATACACAAACTGGATGGGATCGGTGCTGTCGGTCAAGCGTCCGCTGAGATTACGCACCCAATCGCTTTCCGGCAGAAGCGCGAGATCGCCGAGTGTTATGCCGCGCGCCGCGATCGTGCGGGCGGGTGATGCTCCCAGTGTATTGAAGTTCGGGACGCTTTGCAGCACAGGCGCAAGCCATGCGCGATAATCCGATGCAGCGAAGTTTTGGCTTGTCTGCGTAGGCGCATTGAAGAATGCAGAAGCCGCGCTCAAAATGACGGCGAAGCCGCTTGTTGTGCCGGTTGGATGCGTAAATGCGAGCGTCAAGTTGCCGTTTAGCGTACTTTGCGGCGCGATTGACGCCCATGTTCCCTGTGCGGCGGCTTCGGCGACGCGCATCCATCCGAACGGAATCGTGTCGGATGCGAGGGCGTTTACCCGACTTTCGAATGCGCCCCATACCAGAAGCGTTTTCGCCAGCGACGGCTGATCTTCCGTCAATGGGAGCGAACTGATATACGTCCGCGACGCCGATAATGCCGGAATCCATGCGTCGGGGTGAGCAGACGCTGACCACCCGCTGGATGTCCCCCATACTTCGACATCATCAACGGGAGTTACGACGATGCGCGCCCTGCGTGTTCCCGCGAAATGCTCCCCTGCGTTAAAACGCTCCGCCGCAGCGCTGATCCATTCCGCCGCCAGTGGAGATGCTGCTACCGTAAGTTGAACGGACGGCTGCGATTGCAAAAATCGCCCCAATCCGACGATGACCGCAATCACTAGCACGAACAGAAAAAAGACGATCGTGACACGCCTCATTGTTGGCTGCTCCTTTGCCGCGCTCTTAAGTATAGCGATCTCTCGCTAACCGCGAAATGCGGGGGTATGGTATAGTGAGCTTAGATCAGGGCTGAATAGATGAGGAACGGTATGTTCAAAAAGCGCAGCAGTGGACGCGGCTTGGTCATTCTGGCGGTGATCGCGGTGGTAACGACGTGGGTCATCATGGTGAGCGGCGTGCTTGCACAGGACGAAGGCGGTATACCGCCGATTCAGGGCGGGGAGCTTTACACTGTCGAGATCGGTGACACGCTGGACACAATCGCACAGCGCTATAATGTCTCGATCATCTCGCTTTTCGAGGTTAATGGACTGGATTACAGTTCGTATATTTTCCCCGGCGACACACTGCTTATTCCCAACGATGGCACGCCTTATGGCTACTACCCCGGCTTGAGCCTCGGCAACCCGAACGGCACCGCATTTTATATTTTGCAGCCGCTCGATGTGCTGGATCTGGTCGCGGCGTTCTTCGATATTGATCTCCAATGTCTCGCTGAAGCCAACGGGATTGAAGATCCGAACGATGTTGAACCCGGCTATATCATCGGTCTGCCGATTGACTGCCCAACTTATCGCGGCACATCCTCAATGCCGCTTCGCCCACTGCGCGGCGCGGCGCTCACGGGCGCATCTGTGCGGCTGATTCAGGGCGACTCTAGTACACCGACGGCAACCCCAACGGCATTCGCGCCGCTGGCGACACCGACCGCAACCGTAATCGCTCCGGTGATCATTCAGCCGACAGCAACCGAACCCGGCGTAATTATCGAGACACCTGTTCCGGGCGGAATCATGCGCGGTCCAACGGTGACACCGACACCAATCGGGTAACGCAAAGAACGATCGGGAGATGCAAAAAACGCAGAGGAAGCACCGGCTTCACTCTGCGTTTTTTTCGGTTAGGGGCGCTTGAGCTTTTGCTGGACAAATACGAGGAAGGGATACGCCAGCTTGGATGGATCGACACGCCCGACGGAGAGGTGCGAGGTATTCGCCACCTCGAAATCGTGATGCAGTCTTTCGAGTTCGCGTATTTGATGTGGTGACGGTTCATTGTGGAACAGGGTCACGATCGTCGTGTATTTTCCCGGCGCGAATAGAAGCCACTGCTTCATGCCGATCTTCTCAACGCGGCGATCAATCAGCTTGTTTGTATCGATCATCAGCGAGAAATCGTTCAGGGTTGGCGCAAGCCGCGAAGGCGGCACGTCAAACTGCCCTAACGTTTCCACAAACATGCCGCTTTTGTGGTGATAGATCACTAAGCCCAATGCTTTACCCATAAAAGAAGCGCGGATAGCGATGGTTTCGTTCGGCTTGCCGACCGGCTGTGTGTCATCGCTCACTTCGGCACTGAGTGCGACTTCTAAGATCGAAAGCTGATTGCTGTAATGGGCATAAATGGCGTGAAACTGCTCACGGCTTAACGTACCGTCCGCGAACTCCGCCAAAACGGTCTGAATCTTGCTTTGTATCTCAGTCTTTAGCGTTTCTGTGCGGCTGCGGCTCGTCGTGTTCATGCTATCTCGCTGTGCTTCTCATCAATCCATGATCATACAATGTTACGCTGATCGTAACCCGAACATCATCAAACTATACGTAAGGGATTTTTATCCCTTTTT
Source organism: uncultured Chloroflexota bacterium (assembly GCA_937927665.1). GTDB lineage: Bacteria > Chloroflexota > Anaerolineae > Aggregatilineales > Phototrophicaceae > Flexifilum. Next base: position 10,399 of record CALBRY010000066.1, on the reverse strand, counting down.
ACGGTTAAACAAACTCGTCAACCGTCCCAGAATGCCCTGCTTCTTCGGTGGAGCGGCATCTTTATCCATAGGATCGGCGACGAATTCCCCCCGCTCGGCGTCTTCTTGCTCGATCTGCCATGTTTCGATTGTGCCATGCTTGCTGCCTTTAGCACCGGCACGATCTCGATCCTGTTCGACCTTCTTTTGCTGATGATAGAAATCACCCGAATTCATGCCCACGATGTGAAAACCTTTCCTATATTCCCCTATACGATGATGTTACGGCAAACCGGCGCGCTTCGCAATTACACTTTGAAATTACGGCGTACTCGTCGGTGTTGGGCTGGGAGCGGCGGTGCTGGTTAAAATCGCCTCGATCGTCCGGGCATACGGATAATATGCCGTCGCGCTTGCCGCCGCTGTTTGAGTCGCCTGCACGATTCCGGCAACATCAGGCGTGGGGAAACTCGACGTCGGCGTCGGGGTATCGACGGTAGTATTCCCCGGCGTGATCATCACACGCGCCGATGTGCTGACCGAACGCCCCGCCGCATCGCATAATTGAACGTAGAGCGTGCGCTCCCCTGAGCCTTCGCTAAAACGATAGGGCATGACAATATCAAATGGCAGCCAAGCGCCGCCTGCGCTCGATGGGCAGGACTGCGGCGCGGTTAACTGCTCGCTGAAGCGTACAAACTCAAAATCGCTCACCAACGAGCCGCTGTTTGGATCGCGCGCGTCTTCGTTGGGTAGATACACAACCGCGTCGGCAGTCGTGAGCGGCGCATCGAGTACATAGGGACGCCCCGGTTCAGCGATCACGACGGGGAACGACTCAGGGTGTGAGGCGAACACGAACAGATAATAAAAGCGTCCGTTTTCGTCATTTGCCGCGTATGCGATTCCGATCTCGCGGTAAGCGCGGTGATATAAGGGATGCTGCGCCGGTACGCCGTTCGTCCGCCCCTGTGACATGCGTAGACTTTCGACTTGAGGGATAAGCCCGTTGCGCGTGCTGCTTGCGTAATCGCTGACGAGAAAATCGATCACATTCGCGGGGGTGTAGTCACGCACACGCACGGGAATCAGATCGGCGACAAATGCGCCTGCATACGAGGGGTAGCCGTGCTGCGCCAGCACTTCGCTGATATCTGATCCGCCAAGCAGGAAATTATAGAATCCGTCCAGCGGACGTGTCAGCAGGTCATCGAGAAATGCTTGAGCGACATCATTCAGGATCGGATTCGGGACGAGTGGAGTCAGCTTGCGCCCTAAGGTCACGCGCGCCCGGTTAATCGAATCCAGCAGGGTGTGTTGATCGGCTGTGAGCGTATCGACTAATTCCTGCTGCGCGCTGACAACGAAGAACGAAAACAGCGCCAGCATCATCAATACCAGCATAAACATGAGCTTCTTCATCACAGGTTACCTCTCACAGGATACGGAAGCCAAATCGCGGATAAACTCAGATCACTGGCGAGATTTATTCCGGCTGACCGAGGATGAGGAGAACGATGTTTGTGATGCCGGGTGTGCTCGACTCCTCTTGAAGATACCCATAATCGGCATAATCCGTCATGAACGGGTCGCCCATCAACTGAAATTGATCCAGAACTGCGCCAAGCGTCACCACTTGATCGCCGGTATCGAACAGGAAGATCGTTTGCGTTGTTCCGACGTAGCCGCTTTGACGCGCCACGTTTGCGACTAATTCGTTCCATTCGGATGGGGTGAGCGTGGTGATTTCGCCCGAAATTGTCGCTGTGAGCAGGACTTCGGATGCGGCGGCATTTAAGATCGGGTTGAGTTCAAATGCGTCCAACCCTTCGCCTTCGCGCCATTCGTTGAGCAAACGCGGCGAAAATGCTTGATCCGCAATCGAACCCGACTGCGTTGGGGTTACGACTGCGATTTCTTGCACAGTCGCGGTTGGCACCGGGGTTTCATCGCCGCCATCAATGATCGCGGGAATTGCGAATACCAGCGCCGCGCCGATCACCGCAAGCGCGCCAACCCCTAACCCGACGCGCGTCAAGGTGCGGCGGCGCGCGGAATAGAGATCGATCATTTTCTGGGTATTCGGCTGCCAATCACTTGAGTCGAGCGCGATCACCTCGCCTTCGCTGGTCACGCGGAGCGGATCGGCGGTGGCATATGCCCTGAGCGTCTCGATAAATTCTTCGCTCAAGGTGTCCTGCTCGCGCACATCATAATACTGAATATTTGCCAGCATCAGGAATGTGGGGTGACGGGGATCGCCGGATCGCCAGAGGGGGAAGATGGGTTTCTCAAATTCTTTGGCGACAAGGATTTCGTTATTCACCCAATCCGACTGTGCCGCTTCGTCCGACATGATTAAAACGAAGGCGCTGCAATCGCGCAGCGCGGCAACGATCGCTTCCCACCAGCGTTTACCCGCACGGATTCGCTGATCGTCCATCCATGCTTCGATTCCGTGCTGGCGAAGCTGCTGGATCACTTCACGGGCGTATGGCTTATCGAGTTTGCTGTGGCTGATAAACACGTATCCCATGCGCGGATGCCCCTGACGCCATTTTAAAGCGGCATTATAGCGAATTGTATTCACTTGTGGAACAACGGCGCGTTTTTGATCGTCCTGTTGATGTGAGATTGTTTAGCCGAGGGGAATCACGATGAAACGCATGACTGCATTACGCCTCATCTCGTTGGTGCTGGTGACGATCCTGATCGGGATCATCCCCGCAGCCGCTCAAGACTGCCCAATCGTGCCGTGTCCGATGGATGCGCCATGCCCGCCGCAGCCCTGCACGATCATTTGGGGCGTTTTCACCAACCCGGAATGGCTGAAGATCGATTATCACCGCGTCAATGTCGAAATCGATAATCAGATCGCCCGTACAACCGTTGATATGGAATTCGTCAACGAAGGAAACGGACTCGCTGAAGGAACCTTCCTGTTCCCAATTCCGCTAGGCGCATCGGTTGATGAGCTGATTATGTACATCAACGGCATGCCGATCGAAGGTCGCATCCTCCCCGCAGACGAAGCGCGCGGCATTTATGACGCGATTGTGCGTCAATACCGCGATCCGGCACTTCTGGAATATGTGGGACAAAGTACGGTTCAGGCGAACGTGTTCCCGATCCCGCCGGGTGAAACACGCCGCATCACGATTACTTATTCGCAAATCCTCGAAATCGACAACGGCTTGATCCGCTACAGCTACCCGCTCGATGTTACCGAACTGACCAGCCGCCGCCCGGTTGAAAGCATGTCGGTGAGCGTGAGCGTAGAAGGTCAGGATGCGATCAGCACGGTGTATTCGCCCACGCATAACATCGTCGTCAGCCGCAACGCATCGAATACCGGATTCAGCGCCGGATTTGAACAGAGCTTCTTTGTGCCGGATGGCGATTTCACCCTCTATTACGGCTTAGAGAGCAGCACGATCAGCGCTAACCTGCTTACCTACCGCGAAAGCGCCGAAGGGGACGGGTTCTTTATGCTGCTGGTTCAGCCGCCGATGAGCCTGCCGCAAGATCAGGTCATCCCGCGTGACATCATCCTCGTGGTGGATCAGAGCGGCAGCATGGACGGTACAAAATGGGAGCAGGCACGTTCCGCCGCCGATTATGTCCTCGATAACCTGAACGAAGCCGACCGCTTTAATGTGATCCTGTTCAGCACGGGATGGCGTGTGTACTCGAATGAGCTTGAACCCGCCTCGAACGCTGACGAAGCGATCAGTTGGGTCAACGGGCAGTATGCCGAAGGCGGTACCGACATCAACGGCGCATTGACAACCGCGCTGGATATGGTTGAAGAACGCCCGGCGACGATCCTGTTCATCACGGACGGAATCCCGACCGAAGGCGAAACCGATGTTGAGACAATTCTCGACAATCTTGGCACTGCCGCGCCGCCGAATGCCCGTATTTTCAGCTTTGGTGTTGGCGATGATGTCGATACCGTGCTGCTCGACTCGATTGTGCGCGATTTTAGGGGTTCAGGAAGCTATGTCCGCCCGACAGAACGTGTCGATGAAGAAGTCGCCAGCCTGTACAGCCGGATCAGCGCTCCTGTTCTGACCGATGTGACGCTTGAAATCAACGGGCTGACGTTCGACCAGTTGTATCCGACTGCGCCGCTTCCTGATTTGTTCGCGGGTCAACAGCTGACGCTCGTCGGGCGCTATCGTGGATCGCTTGAAGATACCGTCTTAACCTTGAGTGGGAACGTCAACGGAGCAACACAAACCTTCGTCTATGACGGAATTGACTTCCGGGGACGCGCTGGCGGTGAACCGTTTATCGCCCGCCTGTGGGCAACCCGCCGTATCGGTGATCTGCTGACGACCATTCGCTTGAACGGCGAAAATCCCGAATTGGTCGACAGCATCATCAGCCTGAGCATCCGTTACGGCATCATCACCCCGTATACCAGCTTCTTGATCGAAGAAGACGATATTCTCTCCGCACAGGCGCGTGAAGAAGCGGCGCGTTCGTTCGGCGGTGTTGTCGATGATTTCAGCAGCGGGACGGGTGCGGGCGCGGTTGGCGCTGCCGATGCCGCCGCTCAGATGCAGGATGCACAAGCCGCGCCAATGGCAATGCCTACCCTATCTCCGATGATGGAAAACGAAGTCTTGCAACCCGGTCTCGGCGGTGGCGCTGCTGACGGAAATGCTTCGCTGCCCGCTTCCAGCATCCCCGCCGAAAACCCGATCCAGTCGGTGAACGGCAAGACATTCATCCTTCAGGGTGAGGTGTGGACGGATACGACGTTTGATCCTGACACGATGGAGACGGTCAAAATCGAATTCCTGAGCGATGACTACTTCAACCTGCTGCTCGAATTCCCAGAACTCGCGGAATTCTTCGCGGTCGGTGAACAGGTGATCGTGCTGTGGGAAGGTGTCGCCTACGAATCGATCGTCGTCGAGTAAATCTGCCGCTAAACGGCACGACTCATCATTGAGTCGTGCCGTTTGTCATACCAGAATGTGACAACCATTTTGTTCCGCATACGTATAAGGAGGATATGAGGATGAAACTAGATCGAGGAGATCATCATGTCCCGAGTCCTTATCACTTATGCCACACGCGCCGGATCGACCAAAGAAGTCGCCGAGTATGTTAGTCGTGTGTTTGCCGAAAAGCAGATCCATGCTGATGTGCAGCCTGTGAAAGCTGTCAAATCGCTTGAAGGTTATGATGGGGTGATCGTCGGCAGCGCGATCCGCGCGGGTCATTTGATGCCCGAAGCGATCAATTTCGTCAAACGGTATCAAGGGCTGCTGCACAATCTGCCGACGGCGTATTTCGTCGTCTGCCTGACCATGCAGGAAGATACACCGGAACACCGTCAAGAAGTCGATGCGTACCTGAATCCCCTGAGCGCGATCGTTCAGCCAGTCAGCAAGGGCTTGTTCTCCGGCGTGATGGACTCCGCTAAACTGGGATTCCCGTGGAAATCGCTGATGAAGAATGCGCCGCAGGGAGATTTCCGCCGTTGGGAAGAGATCCGCGCATGGGCGGAGCAGGTGATTCCGCAGATGACCAAGCTGGAAACCGCGTAAGGGCAAAAACATAACGCAAAGACGCAAAGGCGGTAGAACTACCGGTGTTCCTTTGCGTCTTTGCGTTCATGCTAGTGGAGTGGAGGTGCGCCGTACTGCCCGGCGGTCTGCCCGGATGCCTGTCTTGGCTGCTTTTCACGTTTTGCACAAGCGCCTTCGCGCTACTCGGCAGCAGCATCCTGCATCGAATCTAGTTCACCCCCGTATATGAATGCCAGCATAGCGTGCTTTCTTACTGATGTCCAGTGGATATAACAGCAGTCCTTCAACCTTGTAAAAGAATTTTTATAACCCTTGACAGTTCACGAGGGGTCATGATACGCTTCTTCTCGTGCGGGGAATTCCGCACACTTTTAACCGTGCAACCGGAGGGATGAAACGTTGGCTGATTACGACAGTAACAGCGACTTGCGTCACCCAATTCAACGCGGGCACAAAAGCCGCTCGCTGTGGATGAGTGAAGCACAGGCGTCCAACGCCGACCCACTGGGCAGCGAGGACGCGCCGGGTTTTAGGTGCATTAGCAGCGGAGCGACACAGTCACCCGCCGCGCGGCACTGGAAGCACCGCCGTAAACCCTTCGACTTCAGACGACAACATGTCGTCATGAGGCAGGGCGAATCGCTGGCTGCGATGCACGGTCAAGACGTTGTACGGCTTGATCGCATCGCGTAAAAGCCACAGGTAAGCGCGACCCGTCACCGCGAAGACGGGAGCGATCCCCTGATGCGATAAGCCCCCACCTCTGTAACGTCGGAAGTGCAGCGACGGCGGAGTTCCTCCAGTGGGTGGTTAGTCGCTCAAAGCACCACCAGCTTTCCTTGCTCCAGTTTCCAAACTTGTCCATGCGGATGTAATCGTATCCGCTCAATAAAGCGTCGATCATGGCTGACAGCGAGTATCGCGCCGTCAAACGCATCCAGCGCGCTTTCGAATGCTTCCAGCGCATCAAAGCTGAGGTGATTCGTTGGCTCGTCAAGGATGAGCAGATTGGCACGCGCGGCAATCAATCGTGCAAGCTGAAGCTTGCGCCGCTGCCCTGCGCTCAGGTCGCTGACACGCTTGAGCAGGTCGGGATAGGTGAACAATCCGAAGCGCATCAGTTCTGCTTTGGCGATTTCTTCATCGCTGGAAACATGCGGGAATGTCCGGTATGTCTCCAAAACGGTGAGATCCGTCAAAATCGAATCGCCTTCTTGATCGAGATACCCGATCGCGGCGCTTCCTGCGGTGATCACTTCGCCGTGATCGGCATGTTCATCGCCGGTGATGATGCGCGCCAGCGTGCTTTTTCCCGCGCCATTGGGTGCGACGATCACAGCGCGTTCGCCGTGAGACAGGGTGAAATTCACTCCATCGAGAATCACACGGTCGCCGTAGCGCTTCGTCACATTCGAGACGACGAGCGGGATGTGGTTATTCAGCGCGTGCGGATCGAACGCCGTGCGGATCGTGAGCGGTTCCGGTGGGTGCGGCGTCGGATTCTCTTGAATGCGGCGTAGGCGTTCTTCCACGTTGCGGATATTCCGCGAAACCTGCTGCTCAACACGCGCCCCTGCTGCGTCATACGCCATCTTATTTCCGTCTTTGATGGGGCGGTTATGCCCTATCTGGCGTGCGGTCGTTTTCATCGCGCGCCGCAGCATTTTGATTTCGTCCTGCTCCGCCCAATAGGTTTCTTCCCACGCGGCGCGTTCCAGCGTTTTGGTGCGGCGATAGGCATCATAATCGCCTGTGTAACGCTTGGATTCGTGCGAGAACTCGTCGATCTCGATGATCACGTTCACGGTACGGTTCAAGAATTCGCGATCATGGCTGACGATCAGCGCCGCGCCGGGGTATTCCGCTAGATAGCCTTCCAGCCATTCAAGCGCCGCCGCATCGAGATGATTCGTCGGTTCGTCAAGCAGCAGCACATCCGGCTGACTGAGCAGAAGCGCGGCGAGCGCCGCCCGCGTCTTTTCACCGCCGCTGAGGGTGATCATTTGCTGATCACGCGGCAGATGCGCGATCCCCAAGCCTTCGATCACGAGATCGATGCGGTGATCGAGATCATAGCCGCCGCGCCGCTCAAATTGATCGGCAAGCTCGCCGTATTCGTCCAGCGTGCCGGAGACATCCCCCGCCGGAACTGCCATCGCCATTTCGAGCGTCCGCATGCGGGCTTCGATCTGGCGCAGTTCGGCAAGCGAATCACGGATCATGCTGTCGAGGGTTTTGTGTTCGATTCCCGTCATGATCTGCGGCAGATAGCCAAGCGATTCATCGGGATCAAGCGCGATCGTTCCGGCATCCGATTCGATCACGTTGGCAGCAATTTTGAGCAGAGTCGATTTGCCCGCGCCGTTTGCGCCGACCAATCCAATACGCTGCCCTGCCGCCGCTGTGAGCGATACGTCTTTCAAAATCAGGTTCGCGCCGTAGGTTTTGGAAATTCCCTGTAACCGTAACATACAAGGCTTCTCCTTCTGTTCGTTTATTCAGTTGTGAGAGGGGTTGACATGCGAAACCGCGCCGCTCGTTGTTCAAGAATCGATCATGAACGCTTGAAGCGGCAGACTTGCTAGAACAGGAAAGGAGGTGTGAGGATTACATGCGACTCGTGAGGGTTCAAATACGAATGAAGAGACTATAACAGACTTTTGTGACCCTTGCAAGCCCCCTATACACTTTTTTTATGGATCAAAAAGAGCGGGGAGAAATCCCCCCGCTCCTGATATACAAACTGCAAAACCATTAGCTGACAATTCGTGTCGGCAGCGGTGTGCCGTTTTGAGGCGGCAGATAGCTCGGCTGCATGGTGTCCTTACGTACCCACAGGAAACGGCATGCCAAGACGATCTTGTAATAGGTTTCGCTCTCATCCTGACCAACAACGATATAGGTGCCGGGGTTCAGGACGACACCGGGCGCGGCGTTACCGGGGCTGTAATATGCCTGTGCGCCGAGCGGGGCTTCGCCAACGACTGAGCCGGACGGAATGTTCAGGGTGCAGCCTGCTGATCCTGCGCCCGGATTACAAACCGGGAAAGGCGCGCCAGCGGGAAGTGAAGCAGGCTGGAAGTAGTCCTCTGCGATGCAGCGGACAGCGCCGCTCGCTAGATAATCCGCACAAGCGACCGAGTTTTCGTTACCCTCGTAGCATGGGTCGTCGGGGCTGGTATCATATAGTGAATAGGTGATAGGTCCAAGCGCGGGATAATCGGACGCACCTTCGTATGACCACCAATCCGTCCAGTTCACGCCCAAGCCCGTCGCGACTTCAAGGCAGAATGTATCGATGTCTGTGATCAAACCATTGGCATCAGTCATGAGCATCGTAACAACGTCGCCCGGACCTTCTGTTTCCGATTCGCCGAAGTAACATGTGTCCTCAGAAACTAGTCCCGATCCAGCGATGGGATAAGCCGGTTCGTCTGCATCATAACCCGCATCGAAGCTGATCGTCGCACTGGTTGCTGCAAAAACCGCCGCTGCCGTGAAAGCGAGAACAAAGACCACGAACATCGGAGAAAATTTACGCACAGTCATTGTGTTCTTCCTTCAAATAAGCACTTCCAGACGTATATATGATACCATATTCTCTTTGAGCGGGCTGAAACAACTTATAAAAACCCGAATGCACTACCCAGTAAATCGATTAACTATCCTGATAAAATCACATGATATTCGAACGAGACAGTGAGTTGACTAACGCATGACGCATACGATCGACGATCACCCGTTCGCCGCTGACCTGCTCCGCTGGTATGACGCGAACCGTCACCCGCTGCCGTGGCGTGCTAACCGCGATCCCTACCGCGTGTGGTTGAGCGAAGTTATGCTCCAACAAACTCAAGTTGAGACGGTTAAACCGTATTTTGACGCCTTCACGAACCTATACCCGACGGTGCGCGATCTCGCCGCCGCGCCGCTGGATGATGTGCTGAAATTGTGGGAGGGACTGGGCTATTACAGCCGCGCCCGCAGCATGCACCGCACCGCGCGGATCGTCACCGAACAGCACGGCGGTGTTTTTCCGAACACGGTTGACGGGTTGCTGGCACTGCCGGGGATCGGGCGGTACACGGCGGGAGCGATCGCCAGTATCGCGTATGATGTGCCTGCTCCGGTGCTGGATGGCAATGTGATCCGTGTGTTTTCGCGGCTGCTCGATTCGGTGGAGGATGTCACGAAGCCCAAAACGATCGCGGCTTTGTGGGATACGGCGGAACAGTGGACGCCGGATGCACGCGCTGGCGACTATAATCAAGCGTTGATGGAGTTAGGGCGGCTGATCTGCAAGCCGCGTAATCCGCTGTGCGGAGACTGCCCAATCCGCGCGCACTGCGCCGCTTATGCACATGACACACAGGCGGAGCGTCCGATCAAAGCGCCAAAAGCAAAAACGCCGCATTATGATGTCACGGCGGGCATGATCTGGGATGATCAAGGACGACTGTTGATCGCACAACGTCCGGCGGAAGGTTTGCTCGGCGGCTTGTGGGAGTTCCCCGGCGGCAAGCAGGAAGACGGCGAAACGCTCGAGGCATGCCTCAAACGCGAACTGCGCGAAGAATTGGCGATTGAAGTCAGCGTCTGTGAGGTGTTCGCCGTTGTGAAGCACGCCTTTACCCACTTTCGGATCACGCTGCATGCGTTCACCTGCCGCTATGTGAGCGGTGAACCGCAAGCGCTCGGCGTGCAAGCGTGGCGGTGGGTGACAGAGGATGAACTCCGCGAATACGCGTTCGGCAAGGCAGATCGGGCGGTGATCGATGCGCTCGAAAAGCGGCGTGGGATGATGTTCTAACTAGGGCATATTCAGCACGCGCCGCCGGAACGGATAGATCAGCTTGTTCACCCGCCCCAACATT
>CALBRY010000065.1 GCA_937927665.1 uncultured Chloroflexota bacterium | reverse complement strand
GCTTGATGAAGTGGAGCTTCGTAAGAGGTCACGTCCGCCATCTTCCCCTACTCGCTTGCTTGTGCGCGCCGCACATGAGACGAATTTAAGAGACAGTATAGCGCACGTATGGAAGGTCAAGCAATTGATACGCTGTTCCGATAAGCATTATAGGAGAAAAAACAGGGGAATTAACACATACTCGCTGGGGACAGGGCATGCCCTGTCCTCCTTGCGGCTTCGCGTTAACGCGGTCGGTTACTGTGCGGGCGGCGGAACCGGCAAATCGTCCACGGGGGTATTTTTGTACTTTGTGCCTTCTTCCAGCAAAAGCACCGGAATCCCACTGCGAATCGGGTATTTATTGCCGCTTTCTTCGCTGACCAGCCAGCAGTCTTTCACCAGTGTCAGGCGTCCGGGATCGCTGCCGCGATCCGTATATTTCACCGCTTCCGGGCAGCGGATCACATCCAGCAGTGCCGGATCAAATGGGAGAGTCGATTCCATAATCGCCTATTCTTGCCTGTTTAATCGTGCGAACCATAACCAAAAGTATAGCGGCGCTGTACTCGACTGTCTATAATCGACTCCACATAAGAATTAGATGAAGATAAACAAAGGTCTGCGTGGATGCCGGGAACACGTCCTTTTTTTGTGATCTGCATCGTGCTGGCGCTTGCATTTTTGGCGCTGGGTTTTATCACCACATCGGGCAGCGCGATGCCGCCGGAAGCATTCGCCGGATTCGGCGTATGGCGCGAAAACGGCTGTGAAAGCTGTCATACGATTTACGGGCAAGGCGGCGCGTATGCCCCCGACTTGACGACGATCCACAATCAACGCGGCGAAACCTACCTCATCGAATTCCTCACCAACCCCGCCGTATTTCATCCCGGCTTGCGTGTGATGCCCACATTCAGCCTTACCCGTGACGAAACTGCCAATCTCGTCGCCTTCCTCTCGTGGGTAAACACTCAACCTGCTGCTGCATCCTTCCCCTCTCGACCGATCAACGTACGCGGCGGTTTCGCCAGCCTGCCCGATCTCCTTCCTACGCCGCCCGCAGCGGTTCAAGGAAATGATGCGGTCAGTAACGGCTTACTCTGGTTCACCCGCGCCCCGGCGATCTGCTCAACATGCCATTCGGTTGAGCCGAACGTCGTCATCGTCGGTCCATCCCTCTTTGGGATTGGTGACCGCGCCGGATCGCGCATTCCCGGCTTAGATGCCGAAGCATATATCCGCCAATCCATCATCGATCCCGGCGCGTATGTCGTCGAAGGCTTCCCGGACGCGATGGCGCGTAATCTAGGCGAAGTTCTGAACAGTCAGCAGATCAGCGAAATCATCACGTACCTGCTTACCCTCGGATAAAGACGATCATGAAGATGACACCCGCTCAGAGCGCCGCCTATCAATTCTTGCTCCATCTGCCCGCCCTCTTGATCGTCTATGCTGTGTTCCTATTGATTGGCGCGGTCAAGTTTCTAGGGGATGATCCGCTGGTCGGCACATTCCCGTATCATCAAGTCGCCGCGCTCACAAACAGCATTCTCCTGCTCGCGCTCACCAGCGGCGTGATTGGCGGCGGTGTGTATGCCCTTTCGCACGAACGCCCCGATGCCGATTTTCCGCTTGCGCGTTTGCTCCGGCTTGCGCGTCTGCTGTGGACAATGCTTTGCATCCTCACCATCGGCGCGGGCATTCTCGGCTTGCTGGAAGGACGCGCCGGGCTTGAACTCCCGCCCGTGTTGGATTCGCTGTTTGTGCTGGTTCTCGCGCTGGTCTTGATCGTCCTGTTGACGGGCGTTAAACGCTGGTGGGGACTGCCAACCGTTTACACCACCGGATTGATCGCATTAATCGCCGGGGTGCTCATCGGCATGATCCCCGCCGAATTTAGCAGCGATCAACTGCTGCGGGTGATCGCGCTCACACTGCGCGATACACTGGGAATCGGCTGGATGGTGATCGCGCTCAGTTTGTGGACGATTCACCGCTTCAGCACCCTAACCCCCGGTTGGGTGAATACCGCGTCCTATAGTGTCGGCGGCATCTGGGCGATCACAGCATATTTTCTCGCTGTGCAACCGATGCTTCCCCTCGGAGTTGCACTGCCCATTCCAGCGGTCATCGGTGTGATCATGCTGCCAATCGCCGCCATCATCATCGCATCCCATTTGTATCTCGGTTTATCGAACCGCAGCGAAGCGCGCACGCTCAGCCCGCACTGGATCAGCCTAACCGCGCTCTTGATCGTGATCGGGGTCGGTGGATTAGGGGCGCTCAATGCTGTGCCGGAGATTAATCTTGCGATTGCCGGAACACGCCTGACCGATCTCTCCCGTACGCTGATCGCATTCGCGTTTGCGTCCGCGCTTCTCGGTGTAACCAATCAAGTCATGGCGGAACTGCGCCGCGAAAACCGCCGCGTAACCGGGTTAGCACCCTTCTGGTTGATCAGCGGCGGCGTGTTGATCGGTTCGCTCGGATTAGCCGGAGCAGGCATCGTACAGGTGTATCTGGAACGCATCCTCTCCATCGGCTATCTTGAAACACAGGCGTTGATTGTGCCGCTGTATACCGTCTGGGTGATCGGTTGGATAGCCGCCGCCGTTGGGATCGTATTTTACGCGCTGGGTATCTGGGCGCGGCGGATTCGCTCGTAAAAATTCTTGGGGGAATTTATTGTGATTTCGACAACCACCGCGCCTGTGAAGCGCCGCCGCATTCCGTTAATCGTGCGCCTGATTATCGGCGTGCCGCTCCTGTTGATCTGCGCGCTTGTAACCGCGTTCGCCTTTTTGCCCGCGCCAGAAGACGCGCCGATTCCATTTGCCGCACAGGGCGGCGGTGCGCGTCAAGATGACGCATCAGTGAGCGGGCTTGATCTCGTCTACCCGGAAATCCCGGAAGTCGATCCCGATCAAGCGGCGCTCGGTCGGCTCTTATTCTATGACCCGATTCTCAGCCGCAATGATAATCTCGCGTGTGCCTCATGCCACCACCCGGATATGGGCTTCAGCGATGGGCGCGCCGTCGCGCAAGGGTCGCACGGCGAAGAACTGCGCCGCAATGTGCCAACGCTGTGGGATGTCGCCTATGCAACATCGCTCTTTTGGGATGGGCGCGCCAACTCGCTTGAAGATCAAATGCTTGTACCACTCACGGCAGAAAACGAGATGGGCGCCGATCTTGACGAAATGGTTGCACAAATCCGCGTTGTGCCGGAGTATCAAACGCTGTTTGAAGAAGCATTCGACACCACCGATTCCATCACCGCGGATAACGTCGCCGCCGCAATTGCCGCCTTCGAGCGCACGCTAATCAGCCAAAATTCGCCATTTGATCGCTTCGCCGCAGGCGATTCTAACGCACTCACTCCGGCACAGCGGCGCGGTTTTGATGTGTTCCGCAGCGCGCAAACCCGCTGTTTTGAATGCCATGCGTGGCCCACGTTCACGCACAACACATTTCATGTGCTCGGCGTACCGGATCACGATCCCGAAAACCCCGACTTGGGACGCATTGAAACCGTCAATACCGCCCCCGGTGAGCGCGCTTTCCGTACCCCGACGCTCCGTAATGTCGCGTTGAGCGCGCCGTACATGCACAACGGATTTTTCGCCACACTAGAAGAAGTTGTCACATTTTACGCGGATGGCGGCGGCGAGGCGCTCGGTGTGGATATCCCCGTCGATGAAAAAGTGCGCGGTTTTACGCTCACCGACCAGCAAACCGCCGATCTGATCGCCTTCTTATATGCGCTCACCGATGAGCCAAGCGACTTAATCGAAATTCCCGCCCGCGTGCCGAGCGGATTACCCGTTATCGCAGCGATGGACAATCCCGCCCGCGATCTGGTCGAAGCCTCAACCGCGCCGCCGTATGATCCCGGTGCGCCGCGTGATCCGGTTACGCACCATGTCGCGGCAGGCGAGTCGATTCAAGCCGCTGTCGATCGCGCGCTCCCCGGTGATATCATCGAAGTTGAGGCGGGTATTTATCACGAGACGGTTTATATCGATATTCCCAATATCACCGTGCGCGGCTTGGTCGATGGCGAAAATCGCCCCTGGATCGATGGTCAGGGTGTCCTCAGCGATGGATTCAACACGACAGGCGATGATTTCACGCTCGAAGGGTTCGGAATCCGCGATACGGTTGGCAACGGCGTTTTGACGACAGGCGCGGAACGTGTCGCTTACCGCGATTTGATCATCGAAAACGCGGGGATTTACGGCTTGTATCCGGTCGAATGTACTGATGTGCTGATCGAATATGTCAGCGCGACGGGTATCGCAGATGCGGCGATTTACGTGGGACAGTCACGCGGTCCGATCATCGTGCGGAACAATACGGTTTTCGGCAACGTGACCGGCATCGAGATCGAAAACAGCACCTACGCCGAAGTGTACGACAATCATGTTTATGATAATTCCGGCGGAATCCTCGTCTTTTTGCTGCCGAATAACCCGTCGCTCGTCGGGTACGGTACGCGGGTATACAACAACCTGATCGAGGACAATAATCACGTCAATTTTGGCGACGCCAATACCGTCGTTTCGAAAGTGCCAAGCGGCACAGGTATTTTGATCATGACCGCCGATGGAACGGAAGTGTTTAACAACATCATCCGGGGCAATCGCTCGGTCGGGGTGGGGTTGACCAGCTTATATCTGATTTTCCCGCGTGATACCGTGTTCGATCTTGGCGTACTGCCGGAACATAACTGGATTCACGATAACACCTTCGAGAATAACGGCTATGATCCGGCGGAAATGCTGACCGATCTGGGTGTTCCCGGCGCGGATCTATTGTGGACGGGCGAGGGATGGTCAAATAGTTGGGATCAACCGGGAGCGTCATCGTTCCCGCCGATCCTACCTTCGCGTGACACGCCTGATCCGCTTCGCCGCGCACTCTGGCGCTTATATGACACGCTGATCCAAGCGCTTTTATAAGCGGTTTTTCGCCGCCCCTCTCTCGCTATCTGCATCCAGCACAAGAGAGAGGGGCGGGTTTAGAGAAAGGATTTACAAGATATGAATCTCACCTATCAACCCGCTGTTGAATCATCACTGCCTGCGCTCGCCGCGCTGTTTAGCCATGCCTTTACAGGCTACATCACCGGAACGGTCACGATGACTCCCGCGCTGCTGGCGGGCATGATCGCCCAAAACGGCATTGATTTGAACTTCAGCATGATCGCCTATCACGAAGATGCGCCTGTGGGTTTCGCATTGATTGCGCGGCAGGGCTGGACAAGCCGGATCGCGGCAATGGGGATTGTGCCGGAGGCGCAAGGGAAGCAGGTGGGCTATCAACTCCTGCTCGAATTGATCAATCAGGCGCGTTTGCGCGGCGATCGACGGCTTGAATTGGAAGCATTCGAGCAGAACACGCGCGCCGTCAATCTGTATATCAAAGCGGGATTTCGGGCGCTGCGCCGCCTGCCCGGATATACGATCAGCATGCCAAAGGGTGAACCCAATTCCGCCCTGACCCAGATTGACATTCTGGATGTGGCGCGGCATGTCAGCGAGTATGGACGCGCCGATCTGCCGTGGCAGATGAGCGGAACCCATCTCGCGCGCACCGCACCGCCCAACTGCGCGTACCAACTCGATCAAGCGACCGCGATCATCACCGATCCCAACCGTGAGGCGATCGTCTTACGTGCGGTGATCGTCCCGCCATCCGAACGGCGGTTAGGACAGGCGGCGCGGCTGATTTCCGCATTGTGGGCGAAATTCCCCGATAAACAGTGGAATGTGCAGGCGATCTGCCCGGAAGAATACGGCGGATTTTTCGAACACTGCGGCTTCACACGGCAGGAGCTTAATCAACTACAAATGCGCCTCGAACTCGAAGCAATGGATTAACCCGTATTCGGCGCTTTCCCCGTCTTTTTCAGCGGATAAAACGGGGAAGGCGCAGTTATTCACCCTGAATGCCCCACAAAATCAGTAAATTATCGCCCGCACCGCTGATCAAGTAGCGTCCGTTCGGGCTGAACGCGACCGTTAGCACGGGTTTGGTATGCTGCTCCAATGCCGCCGCCAGCGCTCCGGTTTCTGCGTTCCAAACGCACACACGCCCATCACGCCCACCGCTGGCGATCAACCGCCCATCAGCGCTAAAACGGATGGCATCCACCCCGCCTGTGTGTGCATCCCATACGCGAGTCTCAGTTTGGCTGACCATATCCCATATGTGAATGCGACCATCCTTACACGCGGATGCGATTCGCAGTCCATCCGCCGAGACGCCGATTTGACGCACCCAATCGTTATGGGCGAAAACTGCCCGCGTTTCGCCTGTTTGCGTATCCCACACGCGGAGCGTTTTATCACGCCCGCCGCTAACCACTACCGAGCCATTCAGCGCAAATGCCGCCGATTCGATCTCGCCTGTATGCCCCTCAAGGGCGAGCAACCCGTAACTATCGGTGAAGTCTGTCACCCGCGCGATTGCATCCGCGCCGCCGCTGACGAGATAGCGCCCATTCGGGCTGAACGCGACCGTATTCACCGCACTTGGATGAACCCGAAGCGTGCTCAGGATATTGGCATGTTCCGCCAACCAGAGCCGAATCCGCGTGTCGCTGCTCGCTGCCGCGATGATTTTGCTATCCGGGCTGAAACCGAGTCCCTTTACAGGCGCTTCATGTCCCAGCATGATTTGAGGATCGCCGCCGAAACCGTCGATCCAGATCGACACGCCGCCGCCATGCGCGACAGCCAAGCGCCGCCCATCCGGTGACCAGACGGCTTCGCTGATATATCCGATACGCACCTGAGCGGCTGGCGTCAGCCGCGCCGAAGTGTCAGAAAGAATTGTGTCAATGCTGCTCATCTTGACCCCATTAGGTGAGGAGATACGTCGCAGTGGTGGAGATAGTGACAGAAACGGAAACCATACCAATTAAAGCGTAACTCGCCCTTTTCGCCTAGCGATTGGATGGTTTGAAAAATCGCTCTCGTGATCGATAAACACCGTATAAGATAGATAGCAATCGGGTATCGGCTGGAGTTATGGGCGCAGGGATGAGCAGCACAACGCTGATTGCCAATCGTTATGCACTCGGTAGGAACATCGGGCACGGCGGCATGGGTGAAGTATTCCATGCCCACGATCGTCTGACCGGAGAAGATGTCGCCCTCAAACGGGTGATCGCCCCGCTGCTGAATTTGAAATTCAGCGCACTCCCCGATCATATGGATTTGCGAATGGCGCTGCTCAAGGAATTTCAAGTGATGGCATCCCTGCGCCATCCCCATATCGTCAGCGTGTTGGATTACGGCTTTGAGGACAGGCAGCCGTTCTTCACGATGGAGTTAGTGACCCACCCGCAAACAATCCTTGAGTATGGAACGCGCGCCAGCGAAACCGAGATCGCGCGCTTGATCGGTGAAGTGCTGCAAGCACTCCAATACATCCATCAGCATGGGATTCTTCACCGTGACCTGAAGCCAGAAAATATCATGATCGATCGCGAAGTGGTCAAGCTGGTCGATTTCGGTCTTGCGGTGACATTTGATCAGGCAAGCGGAATTTTCGGGACGATCAATTATCTCGCGCCAGAAATCCTGTTCGGCACCTACGATAGCAGCGATCCATCGGCAGGAATCCGCGTCGATTTGTATGCGCTCGGCGTAATTACCTACGAACTGCTCACAGGTCGTCACCCGTACCAAGTGACGGCAATCGACGAACTAATCCGTGAGATGCAGAAGCATTCACCGGATTACAGTCGGATTTCGCCGGGTTTTCTTCCTGTGCTGCGCGGATTACTTGCTTACCCTCCGCATGAACGTTTTTCGTCGGCGGGCGAGGCATTGGAGGCACTGCAAAGAGCCAGCGGCAGCGGCTCGGATCACATTGAGCCGACCAGCATCCGCGAGAGTTTTCTACAAGCGGCAAAATTCGTTGGGCGGCAGCAGGAATTGGAAACGCTCCGCGCCGCCTTCGATGCAGCAGACAAACGATCCGGCAGCGGTTGGCTGATCGGCGGTGAGAGCGGAGTGGGTAAATCGCGTCTGGTCGATGAACTCCGCATCTACTGTCTTGTGCGCGGTGGTTTGGTGCTGCACGGGCAGGCAGTGGAAAGCGGCGGAAAGCCGTATCAGATGTGGCGGCAGCCGATTCGCCGTCTGGTGATCGCCGTAAATCCCAGCGACGATGAAGCCTCGCACCTCAAAACCGTGATTCCTGAAATCGATGATCTGCTTGGGCGACCGATCACCGCTGCGATCCCATTAACCGGACGTTCTCAAGTCGAACGACTGGCGAACACACTGATCGATCTCTTGCGGCGGGCATCCCAAACGGTGCTGCTGCTGGTCGAAGATATCCATTGGGCGGCAGATGATCGGGCGCTGCTGGTCGCGCTCATGCGCTTTGCCGCCGATCTGCCGCTGATGATCGTCGCCACGTACCGCGAAGATGAAGCACCGTACTTGAAGGCGGCACTACCGACTATGCAGCCGATGCACCTGAACCGCTTGAGCGATCCTGAGATCGCGCTGTTCTGCCAAGCGATGCTTGGTACGACTTTCGAGCAGCCGGAGCTGGTCGATCTGCTGCGGCGCGAAACGGAAGGCAATGCGCTGTTCATCGTTGAGGTGATGCGTGCACTTGCCGAAGAAACCGGACGCTTGAGCGATATTGGGCGCGTTACACTACCGCATGAGGTATTCGCGGGCGGTGTTCAAGAGGTGGTACAGCGCAGGCTCAACCGTCTGCCTGAGTGGGTGCTCCCCGGTCTTGAACGCGCTGCGATACTGGGACGCGCCATCGAAGACGCGCTGTTTGGTTGGATCGTGCCGATCGCACAGCGCACCGCATGGCTTCAGGAATGCAGCGCCGCCGCAATCCTCGAAGTGCGCGAGAATCAATGGCGTTTCGCTCATGACAGGCTGCGAGATGGCGTACTTCAGCGGATCACGCCGGAAAATCGCGCCGCGCTCCACCATGCCGCCGCGCTTCAGATCGAATTGACCTTTCCCAACGACGAAAGCCAAGCAGAGCGATTGATCGCACATTGGCGCGGCGCGGGTGATGCCGTTAGAGAACTCGACTATTTGATGCCCGTCACACATCGTCTTGCGATCCTGACGGCGGATTATCAACGTGCCGAAGCCTTGATCGAACGCGCGCTGGTGCTAATGGACGAAAATGATGAGCGGCGTCCGCTCCTGCTCAACCGGATGGCGGAAACACAATGGCGCATGAACAAATGGAGTGATGTGCTGGCAACCGCCGAAGAAGCGGGCAGATGTGCCGAAAAGTTGAATGATCGACAGGCATACGCGCACAGCCTACGCTTGATCGGAACCGTCCTAGCGCACACGATTGATCCCAACAGCGGACGCGACAGTTACGAACGAAGTCTGCAAATCGCGCAAGAAATCGGCGATCAAAAGGGGATCGCTGATACGCTGAACCAACTCGGCACGCTGGAATGGGCGGTGGGCAATCTCGATGCAGCGGGTGCGTATTACCGCCAAAGCCTTGAAATCCGGCTTATGCTGCCGGAGGAAGACTTCGGGATCGCAGCCGCCTTGAACAATGTCGCCACGATTGCCGGAACGCGGGGGGATTTTGCCGCCGTGCGCCAGTATTGTTTTGAGAGCATTCAGATCAAAATGCGGATCGGGGATCGGCGCGGGGTTGCGGTATCGTACTTCAACATTGCGACGGCGGCGGTATATATGGGCTATCTTCAGGAAGCGCACGACTATTTCAGCCGCAGCCTCGAGATTCGACAGGCGATCAAAGACACCACGGGCATGGGGGATTGTTATTACGGTTTGGGCGAACTGACCCGTCTATCCGGTGACAGCTTTGGGGCGCGTAATCTGATTCAGAAAAGTTATGAATTGCGCAGCTCAATCGGCGATCAGGATGGGATTTCACAATGTTTGTACACCTTCGGACTGCTCTCTGAAATGGAAGGCGATTACGAAATTGCGGCGCGCATGATGGAAGAGAGCTATGCCATCCGCTGCACGATTGAGGATGCTGTCGGGCAAGTCGAAGCGCTGTGCGGATTAATATCGGTTGCGCTCAAAAATCACCAAATGGACACGGCTCGAACGCATTTGGGTGAAGCGCTTGGAATT
The DNA here is from genome assembly GCA_937927665.1 of uncultured Chloroflexota bacterium. Classification (GTDB taxonomy): domain Bacteria; phylum Chloroflexota; class Anaerolineae; order Aggregatilineales; family Phototrophicaceae; genus Flexifilum. The sequence continues at coordinate 4,703 of CALBRY010000065.1, read as the reverse complement.
ACACAGAATCATGCGGAACTAACCGCGTCACTGGTCACGCTGATCGCAGTCGGCGCGAAACTTATCAGCGCACAGGGCGATGATGCCCGCGCCGCCTCGTATGCCGGTTTGGTGAGCAATCACCCGAATAGTAGTTATGAAGCGCGGCGGGATACGGACACCTTTTGCGCGCTGCTCAGCGATAAAATGGGCGAAACTGCCTTTTATAGCGCATATAAACACGGCATGTCTTTGACATTGGAAGCCGTAACAGCCGAACTGCGCGCCGACCTAGAATCAAAAACGCCCGCTGAAACGGGCGAAGAAAGTAAAACTAATCCCTTCAGCGATGCTGAACGGAACGATTAATCGGCGGCAGCACTGCTCGCCTGAACGGCGGGGGCAGCGGGAGCGGGAGAAGCAGTCGCCGCGGCGGTTGTTTCCGTTTTCGCGGGAGCCTCTGTTTTAGCACCATCCGCCTTCGCCGGGACTGCGGTGCTCGATTTTCCCTTGCTGTCGTTGACGTAGAAACCACTGCCCTTGAAGATCACGCTCGTGGGCTGCACGATACGCACGACCTTTTGCCCGGTCACAGGGTCTGCGGTCAGTGGGTCATCGAGAAACTTCTGTTTGTACTCGAACGTAGTTCCATCTTCACGGCGATACAAATACATCGGCATTCTAACATCACCTCAATACGGCAGTGTGACTCACATAGTTCTGACGTTCCATCATAATCCGATCTTTCGGCGTTTGTCTATAATCATCTGACAAATCTGATGGAACTATTATGCAGAGGCTTGCCGCCGCCGCTTACCCACTTACAGTTGAAACCCGCCCGTGACATGGACGATCTTCTGCTTGTAGTTCTGTACGTAATCTTGCAGACGTTCGTACAGACGCAGCCAATCGGCACTGCCGAGAATCTGCTGCATGGTTGGCAGGTCTTTGGCGATCGCCTCGGTCAAGATTTGCGGCGCATCTTTCGACCGGCTGTAAATGGTATACCATGCGCCGGTCGGTTGAATACCCATTCTTTGAATGCCCGGTACCCATTCGCGCACCACGAATTCAAAGTATTCGGTATCGCGTCCGGGCTTTATATCCCAATTCATGAGCAGTTTGACGGTCATCTCTCCGTTCCGCCTCTCGGAAACTCATTACTGCTGCGCGGTCAATACGACGATTTGTGGCTGCTCCGGTTGATCGCTCGCTGAAATGCGAAGCATGTCGGTTTCCTGCGCCTTGCTCACGCCCATCGCTTTCAGAAATTTGTCCACCGGGTCGAGCGGGAACTGTAATTCTGGCTGCTCATAATGCATCGGAATGACGTAGTAAGGTTCGATCAAGGCAACGACTTCTGCTGCTTGTGCCGCACGCAGACCGCGTCCGCCGCCTACCGGGATCAACAGCGCGTTGACCGTGCCTAATTCTTGCACGACTGATTGATCCGGCACATGATCCAGATTGCCCAGATGTAAGGCGGTAATCCCGTCAAAATCGATCAGGTAACTGATGTTGTGCAGCCCGGTTTCCGGGTTGTGCATCGCGATACCCGTCACAAACACGCCGCCGATCTCGTATTCGCCTGCTCCGCGAATCGCGTAAGGCTCGCCCTTGATCGCGCTGATGTTATCATGCCCCGGCGCTTCATGGCTGATGGTGACCAAATCCCCTTTTAGTTTGGGGACGGGCAGCCCGATCGCTTCCGAGAAAGGATCGGTAATCACAGCCACTTTTCCACGCTCGAAGAGGCGAAAACAGCTTAATCCATACCAGGTGATGTCCAACGCTATGCCCTCTCGCCTACCGCTTGGAAGGAGTTGATTAACCTAATCTGCTCACATATCGGTGTATTATAACGCAAATGCGCGCAAATAGGGAGTGAAATAGCTCAAGTGTTCGATATTTTCCCCAAAAACCTAGCCAAAGGGATAGTGACGGAACAGGGTACAGGGCGGGTATCCACCGATGAAAACGGACTGCGCCTGACTGTCTCCCCCGGCGGCGGTTATCACAACGCGCAGATCACCGATTACCGTTACGGTGAGTACGCTTTCCAATGGAGTCCCCCCATCACGCTGACCGTGACCGCCAGCGCCAGCAATCCTGAGTTGATCGGGACGGCTGGATTCGGTTTCTGGAATCATCCTCTATCACCGGATTTGCGCCGCCTTCCACGCCTGCCCGCTGCGGTCTGGTTCTTTTTCGGAGCGCCGCCGCACAATCTCCGCCTTGCATACAACTCACCCGGTCACGGCTGGAAAGCGCAAACGATCGATGCGGCGCATATTCGCGCCGCCGCGCTTGCTCCGGTCGCGCTGCCGCTGATGCTGGCGATGAAACTCCCTGCGCTTTACCGGCGGCTGTATCCATCGATTCAAAAAGCGCTCAAAGTCAGTGAGTCGATCCTTCCGTCCACAATGCTGGCGACCGATCACACGTATCAAATCATGTGGCGCGCCGATGGATGTCGCTTTCTAGTGGATGGCTCACCCGTACTGGAAACCCCTTATTCTCCCGGTGGCAAACTCGGATTCATCGCGTGGATCGATAATCAATATATGATCGCCACGCCGCAGGGACATTTCCGCTGGGGAGTAACGCCGCTCTCCGGTGAGCAGTCGCTTTTGATCCGCTCAATAAGTGTGGAGCATCACCCGTGAACATCGTAATCCCCGGTTCACCTCATTGGCTCGAAATCATTCGCCCAATTTTGAGCGCTCATGATGCTGTGCCCGTTACCCAGATTGACAGCACCAATCTAATCGCCGTGCTTGCTGATCTCAACGCTGCACTCCTCTTGATCGACGGCGAACTCAGCGATTGGCGAACGTGGGCGGTAACTCCGCGTACCAGTCCCGCTGTACGCCGCATTCCAATCGTCGTGATCACGGATGATGCCGCGACTGCCGACAGCGCGCGGCGCTTCAATGTGGATCGCATCGTTAGCGCGGCAGAACTGCCTAGCGTGCTGCCTAATCTGCTCACCACATTGGCGCGGCGGATCACCGCCGAACAATCCGAAGCACTGAAGCAGGGATGCGCCGAACCGCTCCCACCAGAAGCGCTGGAAGCGATCGAACGGTTTAACCGGGGCGATTACTACAAACAGCATGATCTCTTTGAGGCGCTGTGGATGCAGGAGACACGCCCGATCCGCGATCTATACCGGGCAGTCTTGCAGGTGGGGATCGCCTACTATCAAATTGAACAGGGGAACTGGCGCGGCGCACATAAGATGCTGCTCCGGTCGATTCAATGGCTTGTGCCGCTGCCCGATCACTGTCAGGGAATCGATCTCGGTGCGTTGAAAGCGGATGCCGCCGCCGTGCGCGCCGAACTGGAGCGCGTCGGACGTGATAATCTCGCCGCGTTTGATCGATCCCTGCTCAAGCCGATCCGGTACACTGTGGATTGATAGCACGATTCCGGTGCCTAGGCAGAACGAGCACTCACTCGGATGACGCTTCTGCCTCTACTTCTTTGCCGCCGCTGATATCGTTGAGCTGTGTACGCAAGCGAGCGATCGGCATAACAAACCCGCCAGCTAGTCCCAGCACGGATATTGCGAACGCAATTGCGGGCACGCCTGTCCCTGTTAGATCAATTGGCGATGCCGTGAACGTGATTCCGCCCACGACGTACAACAGCATCAGCCCAAAAGATACGACAAAGCCCATTCCCATTTCGCGCAGAATGTAGGTGTAGGTCATCGTGATCGCGCTTTTTCGACGCGATTCTGCCATCAAGCGCAGCGCTGATCCCATGATCGATGTGACCAACAAAGCTGTGATGTACGATAGGAGCACATTGCTGCTGGCAGGGAGCGTCGCTGCGGCAAGCGTCCATAACACAATGCATGCGATGATCAAAAAGGGGAACGAATACAGAGTGCGCTGATTTGGGATACGGGGATACATATTGACTTGGCGAAGTTTTATCGCAAATCGCACAATTTGGTCGGCAAGTTTCTTGTTCTTGTCCTTCTTCTCGTCTGTATCCTCAATACTCCACTTACGCGCCAGCGCCGATACCTCAGCTCCATCCATCTGCATATCTTGGTAGACGCTGGATAGGATCAGATTGAAACTTGCTTCTGCTGCACCGCCGAACGTCGGCAGCGCGACAACTGGACGGTTAAAGTAGTTCGCAGTTTGCGCTGTAAGTGCCGTTCCGGGACCACCACCCAACAGAATAAACACATCAACTTCACGCATCACGGCGAAAAAACCGCTGTCATCGTCAAGAATACGTATTTTCATATCAACAGACGCTTTGACAGCGAGCGCTTCTAGCTCGTCAAGTGTATCGGCTACCCCCTCAGTTTGCGGATCGGGCAGTTCCATGTCTTTCGGGCGAAAAAGAACAATCCGAAACCGTCTACTTTTTGCCTGTTCTTGGGTTGCGCCTTCTATCACATAGCTAACTGCCGTCGTCTTATTGATCAACCGCTGCCATTGCGGAATATCCACATAAATCGTATGTCCGGCACGCGCCAGCGCCGCAGCAATCGCGGCACATGCTGCGCCAAATTCCTTCTTTTTCAGCTCAAAAGCGCTCTCGTCGTCGTAGGCGGGCATTTCCTCGTCATTCCACCCCATCCGATCCGCCCAGTGCCGTTCTGGAATTGCGCCAACAATGTAGACTTTCATACACATGCCCCAGTGTTCGAAAAAAAACTAATATTATGGCATGCATTCAATGACTCGAAAAAAATTTGA
>CALBRY010000064.1 GCA_937927665.1 uncultured Chloroflexota bacterium | reverse complement strand
GCGGCGAAGTCCAAACCCGCCTCAAAATCCCAACCCACGGCGAAGAAGAAAAAGCACAACCCATCCCAGTTAGCAATGTTCGATGAAGCGCCACATCCAGCACTGAACTTGCTGCGCGGGCTGGATATTAATGAACTCAGCCCAATTGAGGCGCTCACACGCTTATACGAACTCAAGCGGATGGCGGAAGAACAGAAATAGCGGTGATTGCAGGGCGGTCATACAGGCGGTATAGTTTCGGGGATCGAGTTTTTGAAGCGAGACCACGATGTATCGCCGCGCCGCCCTATTCATCACCGTATTCATTGCGCTCACTGCCTGCGCGCCTGAACCGATGCAGATCGTGATTGTCCCCACAATCTTTGAACTGCCCACGGCAAGCGCGATCGTGCTCCCTACCGAAACACCGACAGCATTACCGAGTGCAACCGAGTCCCCAACTCCGCTGCCCGTGCCAACTGAACCGATCGCAGCGTTGGTTTCGACACCTGATCACGCTTTGGAAACAGCACAGGCGCAGATCACCGCGCTTTACATGACGATCGCGGCAATGGCATCCGAAACGCCGACAGAAACCGCGACCTCTACCCCACGGATTCCGGTCATTGAGACTGACCCGCAGTGGTTTATTGTTCGCCAGCCGACATCGCTTAGAGAATGTCCGGATCGTGCGTGTGCGGAAATCGTATTCCTGACGGCAGACTCGCGCATGACGGTGGATGCATTTGTGTACGGGGAAGATGTCGATATGGGAAACGATCTATGGTATCGGGTGACGGGCTACCCACAGATCGGCTATGTTCACAGCGCTGCCGCGATCCCGCTTTTCCCCGATGCGCCCGCCACGATAACCACGATGAGCCAAGCGACGGCATTTCCTACCCTAGCGAGCAATGTTAATCCCGGTTTATGCCCCGGTGAAGGGGTGCGCTGTACCCAGCTTACAACATGCGAACAAGCCTATGCTTGTCTTGCGGCAGGAAACCGGAGGCTCGATAACGACGGTGACGGCATCCCGTGTGAAGCGCTGTGTAATCCGGGGAATTAGGCGATCACAACCCAAGAAAAGGAACGTTAGCGCAAAGCCGCGAAGCTTTTAGAAAAGCTCTTGCGGCTTTGCGTTAAATCGTTCGTATTAATCGCCGATGGCGGGTTCGGGGAATGGGACGGGTTCACTCGCCGCGGGGATTCCCGCAGCACGTTCTTCTGCTGCCAACACGCGCTTAAACGCGGTGATCGCCACTTCGATCATGGTCAAATCCGGCGGGCGCGTGGTCAAATGCTGAAGTGCCAGATTCGGAATCACAATGATACGGATCAGCGGATGATCAAGATGCTTGGCAGTGAAGCGAATCACTTCGTAAGCGATTCCGGCGATCACCGGGATCAGGATCAAGCGCGATATGATCAGCAAAACGAACGGCGGGCGACCGAGCAGCGAAAACACCAGCACGCCGATAAACGCCACGGTGAGCAGAAATGCGGTTCCGCAGCGTGGATGTTCGATCGGGTACTTGGCGACGACTTCGGGTGTAAGTTCCGCGCCAGCTTCATAGGCATTGATCGTCTTGTGTTCTGCGCCGTGATAACCGAATAAGCGCTTCACATCCGGCAGATGACCGATCAGCCACATATAGCCGACGATCATCGCAAGCTGAATCACGCCTTCGATCAAGTTGACGAGGAACGGCGAACTTTGCAGGCTGAACAATGCCTCAATGCCGCTTGCCGCCGTCGTCGGGACTAGGAAAAAGATGCCGACGCCGAACGCGAGCGAGATGGCGAGTGTTCCCCATCCCAGCGGACCATTAAAGATCGATTTGCGCTTGTCGTTCGGGTTCATCTCGACGATTGTGCTGCCTTCGGGCGTTACGTCGATCGGGTGGAGTTTTTCCGCGCCATTATCGACCGGTTGAGCGGGCGCAGCCTCTTTCTTTTTCGCTTCGTCCTCTTCTTCAATCGCGATGTCCGCCGACCACAGCAGCGCGCGCGTCCCTAAACCGAGGGCATCCCACAAGCCGACTAACCCGCGCAAAAATGGTGTCTTGGCGATTTTGCCGCGATACAGCGTCGCATTGAGCGCTTGTTCATGCACGACGATTTCACCCTGCGGGTTGCGGACGGCGATCGCCGCGATGTGCGCGCCGCGCATCATCACCCCTTCGATCACTGCCTGTCCACCGTAGCTGAACGGCTTCGGTGTTTGATTATCCGACATGCTGACTCCTCTAGTTCTGGCTAAAACGAATTGGATAGGGCGTTCCGGTGATGTCCACCACCGAAAAATCGCCCGATGGCTGCACCAGTAATGTAACGTTTCCCCCGACCGGAATCTCACGCGGGCAGTCGTCACTTTCATTACAGACCGCCCCGGAAAGCTGAATTGTATACCCGCCGTCAATAGGGATCACATGGATGATAGCACCAACTTGATCGATCATCGCGGCGCTTTCCCCGGATGCCGCGATTTGCAGCATCACCGGATCAGCGGTACGCGCCCATGCGGCGATCACCGTATTCCCGTCGGCACGGTCAAGCCTCACAATATCAAGCGTTGAAGTCTGCACATGCGCCGCGTGGGTGACATCGTTCATGTGCGCGATCACCGTTTGCCACGATGCGAATGCCGGACGACGCGATTCGTCAGCGCGAATCAGTCCGAACGACTCCGCGCCGGGGGGTAGTGACCAATCAAAGAACTTGTACACGCCGATATGATCCGCACCGCTGGCGAGTCCGAGCGCCGCCGCCTGAATCAGAAAAGCGGACTGCTGCGACAGCGTCACCTGCCATTGTGGACGTTCAACCCGCCATTGTGGATCGAGATTCGGTGAAGCGTTCGTTTCTGCGATCCAGATTGATTTATCGCCCAAACCGTAACGCTCCAAAATTTCACGGAACGCGCCGACGATCAACGGGATCGTATCGGTGCGAAAATAGATATGCAGATTGACGGCATCAAAATAATAGCCGTTTGCCGCCGCCTCCGGGTCTTGAGCGATCACTTCGAGCAATCGATCCACATACAAACGGCGGTTCTCGTTCACGTCATGCCAGTATGTGGTTCCGGCAATGTGAATCTGAGCGTCCGGGTTGCCCTGCCGCGCCGCCAGCGCCGCCACTTTGAGCAGCCGCGCGTAATCTTCGAGCGTGCCCTCAAATTCGTAGCCGTATGTCCCGGCTTCGATATCCGGTTCATTCCAGATGATGAACCGCGAAACACCCCGACTGGCGTAAAACTCGGCAGTGCGCCGCATAAAATTCGCCCACAAATTACCGGGATCATCAATCGGAAGATACAAGCCGCGCGGAACCCCTGCTCCGGGTAGTCCATCCGTAGCCCACGCAGGGGTATTCTTCACGACAGCGATAACTTCCCGTTCGCAATCCGCCGCCGCCGTGAGCCAACGCTCATCAACGTTCAAGGTATTCCAACTATCCGACCCATCCGGTTGATGCTGCCCCCAATCGAAGATGATCCGCTCCCAACCCGCGCCGAGTTCGCATGCGGCATCGGGAAGCCAAAAGGCTTCGATTACGCCAAACACATTCTGATCCGCAAACGGGATATCCGCATCTTGGGCGGTGATGCTCTCCACACTGATGCTGATCATCAGCGCCACAATGCCGAAGCTTACAAATCGGGCGAACCCGCTGGACGCAAATCTTGTATGACCAACTGCGCTGACCGGTTGCCGTTCCACTCATTGATCTCCAGTTGATACGCAACATCGACGGTATTAGGCATTTGCCCTGCCCATTCGCCCAACGAAAACCCGATCCCATCCAGCGGATTGGCATCCGGGCGTGCAAATTTGACTTTCAAATGACGATCATCTTTGCCAACTGTCCGCGCCTCGATCACCTTCAGCCCTTTTGAGACGAAAACCGGAACTGGGTTGCCATGTCCGGTCGGCTCAAGCAGCGTAAGTTCTTCCGCAAGGCTCAAATTGAGGTCGCGGGTTTCAAGTTCGGCGTCAATGTCCAACATCGGGCGCAGATCTTGACCTGTCAGCGCTTCTTCGGCGATCGCGGTCAAGCGTTCGCGGAGCGCGCCAATATTGCTGTTCAAAACGGTAAATCCTGCGGCTTGCGCGTGACCGCCGTGCCGCACCAGCAGCGCCGCGCATTGATCGAGTGCTTCGGTGATATCAAACTGCGGGATACTGCGACACGACGCACGGCTTTCGTGCGCGCCTTCCTCCATCACAATCGCCGGACGCGAAAATTCTTCGGTCAGCCGCCCCGCAACCAAGCCGACGATTCCCGGTTGAAAGCTTGAATCCGAGGCGAAAATCAGCGGCGCGTCCAGATTACCCTGTTCGATCAAGCGCTGACGGATCATCTCCTGCGCGCTGCGTGTGAGTTCCTGCCGCTGCGTATTCAGGCTTTGTAATTCTTGCGCCAGTTCAATCGCCTGTTTGTCTTCCGAAGATGACAGCAGATAGTATGCCTGCATCGCGGAGGCGAGGCGTCCGGCGGCATTGATGCGCGGTCCGAGCGTGTAGCCGATATGTTCAGCGCGGATCATGCCGGATTTCATCTGCGCCACTTCGATTAAGGCATTGAGTCCCAACCGCTTATTCGCATTGATGATCGCCAACCCGCGCTTGACCATCGCCCGATTTTCGACCGAATTCAGCGGCGCAAGGTCAGCCACCGTGCCGATCGCCACCAGATCGAGCAGATCAAGCGGATCGACAGGTTTTAAGCCGTTCTTTCCGTAGTTACTGCTTACCGTAATCAGCGCCTCTGCCAAACGGTACGCAACACCGACTCCGGCAAGCATTGGTTCGCTGTATTCGGTATCGGTCAGCTTGGGGTTGATCACTGCGTAGGCATTCGGCACATCCGGTCCGATCGAATGATGATCGGTGATGATGATGTCCAGCCCGTATGCCCTGCCGTCTTCGACTTCCTGCACGGAGCGAATCCCGCAGTCCACCGTGATAACCAGTTTCGCCCCTGCCCGCGCCAGCTTGAGCAGTGCTTCGGCATTCAACCCGTAGCCTTCATCGACGCGGTGCGGAATATAAGGCTTGACCACCGCGCCAAGCGAACGCAGCGCTTGGACGAGGAGCGCCGTTGATGTCACGCCGTCCGCATCAAAATCCCCGTAGACGATGATCAACTCTTTGCGGCTGATTGCGGAGCGGATACGGGCAACGGCACGGTCAATCTGCGCGCTCTTGCTGCGTTTGAGCTTCAGAAGCGCCCCGGACTGCAAATCATCAGCGCGTAAAAACCGCGCCGCATCTTGGGGATCGGTGAAGCCTCGGTTATATAAAACCTGTGCCAGAATCGCACTCATACCGGAGTAGCGGCGCAGATAGTCTGGATTCCCTTTGGGGGCAACGATCCAGCGTTTGGAAGGAGACATCGACAGAGCGGCTCTATTTCCATTAAAATGAACCTTATTATCGTGAATTTTCCCTTCCGGGACAAGTGGAGTCTAGCTCGCGCCTATGGCGAACATTGTGTTTATGGGAACGCCTGATTTTGCCGTTCCTACTCTTAAGGCATTAATCGCCCACCATACGGTGATCGGCGTGATCACGCAGCCGGATCGCCCGGCGGGGCGAAACCGTCAAATTCAGATGTCACCGGTCAAGCTCGTCGCGCTTGAAGCGGGTATTCCTGTATTTCAGCCAGAGAAAATCCGCCGTGCCGAATCCGTCGCAGAACTCAAACAGTGGCAGCCTGATGTTTATATCGTGGCGGCATTCGGGCAACTTCTCCCGCAAACCGTCTTGGATATTCCACCGCATGGATCGATCAATGTGCATGCCTCTCTGCTCCCACGTTGGCGCGGCGCTGCGCCGATTCAAGCGTCAGTCCGCGCCGGTGATGCCGAAACGGGCGTGACAATCATGAAAATGGACGCAGGACTCGATACCGGAGCGATGCTTTCCAAACGCGCGATCCCCATCGAGGCGGATGATACGGGCGGATCGATGCACGATAAATTAAGTCAAATCGGGGCGGAGCTTCTAATTGAAACCCTCCCCGGTTATCTCGACGGTACGATCCAGCCTGTGCAGCAGGATGAATCCCTTGTCACGATTGCGCCGCGCATCGAAAAATCTGAAAGCAAGCTCGATTGGACTCAGCCTGCCGATGCGATCGAACGGTGGGTGCGTGCCTTCGCGCCGCGCCCCGGCACATTCACCTATTGGGAAGGCAAACTGATCAAG
>CALBRY010000063.1 GCA_937927665.1 uncultured Chloroflexota bacterium | reverse complement strand
TATCCTGAGACGATTACGCTGCGATTGATAAAGTATCGAGATTAACGCCTTGACCAAAGATGTATTGATTCTCTCAGAAGCCATAACGAGGAGAAGGGGGAATGCTTGGCTTTTGTCCCTCTCCCCTCCTTGCGCAAGCGGGGAGGGGTCGGGGGAGGGGTTATATTTCCCCTGCCAGTGCGCCAGCGGGGAGGGGTCACGCAACGAATATTCAAATAGCTTCTGAGCGTCAGATACGGGTGAGAAATTGATCAGTTTTAGCAGCAGAGCGCCCAAGGTGTGTTACCCTTCACCATGCATTATTTGCTGTCTGTTTGAAGGAAGTATCCATGACTGCTGCGACCGTATCGCCATCACCCTCGCGCCGCTGGATCAAGAATCCGCGCGATTTTCTCGTCTTTCTCATGATTTTTGTCTTGATCTCGCTCGTTATCAGCGCGATCGCTTTTCTGTTTTGGGTTTCCAATCCTGCCCAACCCGGTGGCATCGCGCTTGCCGCATTGGAAACCAGCGAGACGGTCGAAGTAACGCAGGCGAATGGCGTAATCACATTTGATCCGCTCACGCCTGATCAACAGCCCATCGGATTGATTTTCTACCCCGGCGCGCTCGTCGATCCACGCGCCTACGCCCCGATTCTGCGCCCGTTGGCGGAAAGCCGCTATTTCGTGATCACACAATACATGCCGCTCAATTTGGCGGTATTTAATATCAATGCCGCTGATGCCCTTCGCGCCGCTCACCCCGAAATCGAAACATGGGCAATCTTCGGGCACTCGATGGGCGGCGCGATGGCAAGCCGGTACACGCTCGAACACAGCGACATCGTCGGCTTAGCGCTCCTCGCAACCATCCCGTTTGGCGACTTGAGCGGCGTCTCAATACCTGTCTATTCCATTTATGGCGATACGGATGGATTGATAACCCTCAGCGCAATTGAAGAAAACCGCGCCGCGCTGCCCGCAAGCACCGAATATGTGTTGATCGAAGGTGCGAATCACGCCCAGTTTGGCGATTATGGCACGCAGCGGAATGATCTTCCCGCCGTCATCTCCCTAACAACACAGCATACAGCGATAGTCGAAGCCCTGTTCGCATTCCTCGAAGCAGTCACACAGTCTCAAGCGGAATAAAAAAGGGGGCAGCTCTGCCCCCTAACTTCTGCACTAGACCGCAACCGCCATGCGCTGCATGGTCGGGATCGTCACACGAACGCGAGTTCCTGCCGCAATATCGCTCCTGAGCGTCAGATTCCCCCCCAGATGAATCATACGCTCTTTGATCCCCAACAATCCGTAGTGACCACGCGCCGCGAACTCCTGAAGCTGACCCGGAATCCGGAACCCTGTTCCATCGTCACAAACTTCGAGCGTAACACCGGTTGCCGAGTAAGTCAGTGTCGCACTGATCCGCCCTGCGTGCGCGTGCCGCTCCGCATTATGGATCGCTTCTTGTGCGGCGCGGAAGATCGCCAGTTCTTGATCGTGATCGAGTCCGTACACCTCACCCGCCACCGCAAATTCTAAACAGGGATGAGTATCGCACAGAGCTTCGATAGCGATCGCCAACCCCAACTCATCGAGAATCGTCGGACGCAGATCAGCGATCAAGCCGCGCAAGTTGTCGATCGTCTGCACCAACTGGCGGCGCGTCGTTTCTAGATAGCTCGCCGGGTTGCAATCATTCGACTTGATCGCCTGTGCTGCCCGTTCGATCCCATGCCCCACAACAACAAGCGATTGAATCGTGTCGTCGTGTATTTCACGCGCGACCCGTTTACGTTCGTTTTCAAGGCTTTCCGTGAGCGCGCTCCGGTACGAAAGTTCACGCTCCTGTGCGGCTCTGATCTCGGCAACCATATACTGGAGCGAATGCCGCAGTTCTTCCATCTCCTGTATACCCTTGATGGGCGTATCAAACGTCGGCAAATGTCCGTTCATCATGCTCGACGCTTGTTTTGCAAGCTGGCGCAGCGGAATCAGCACACGAATGAGAATCCAGATCGCGCCGATCACAAAGCCAGCAATGCCGATCCACATGCACCAGTGCAGAATGCCGTCAAAGTGCATTGTGGGCGTTACCTGAGTCATCACGTCGCCCATCATATCGCCCATCATCATCAAATACCTCCATCAGGTTGGGAGATCAGCCCTAAAACAAGCGCGCGCAAGACTGCCTCAGAGCGGCTTGTGACATTTAATTTTGTATAGATCGCCTGCAAGTGAACCTGCACCGTGCGATCCGAAATTCCCAAATTAGTGCCAATCTGCTTGTTTGTCCAACCACGCGCCGCGCATTCGACAACCTCGACTTCACGTTCAGTCAGCGGGTTTGCCGCAGCAGCACGATCCGGAATGTCTTTGAAGTAACGCGGCGGTTTTCGCGTCGCAAGTACGCGATTAATCACCGTGAGCAGTTCGGAAAACTCGGCGGTTTTGAGCACAAACGCATCGGATCCTGCATCCGAAAGCGCCCGCTGATAAATTTTCTCGTTATAGGCAGTTAAGGCGATGACATGGATAGTGGAGTTTTGCTGGCGAATGCGCCGTGTGGCTTCGATCCCGCTCATTTCCGGCAGGTGAATATCCATGATCACCAATTCAGGCTTAAGATCTGCGGCAAGCTGTACCGCCTCAGCCCCCGATCCAGCTTCGCCGATCACCTCAAATCCTTCACCCTCTAAAAAGGCGCGGATACTCTGCCTGACGAGCACATGATCTTCTACAAGCAACAACCGTGTCATCATGAAATCCTGCTAAGTCTATAAAAGCTCGTCCCGCATTCAGGCGGCACATAAGCCCGGATGCTGATGTATACCCTGAGAATAATGAGGTTTGGCTTCAAATGGAAGTGTCATTTGACAGGGGGCTTGTGAACGCACAGATCATACAAAACAAAAGCGCGATGCATGATGAAATCCTTCGTCATACATCGCGCCTCTATAAGCAAAAGCTATGCCGATGCCGATGCCGCCGCGCTGATAGGCTCATCCGTTGATACAGGGATGATGCGTATCGCTCCCACAAGCAGCACCAGCATGAACACACCCCCGATCAAGAAGGGCGCGGTACTGCCAAGCCACTGAAACAGCCCGCCGCCAACCAGCGGCGTGATCGCGTTCGCAAGGCTCGTCATCGAAGCACTAACGCCGAGGATCGCCCCCACTTCGGCAGGATCTACCCGCCGCGTGATCAAGCTGTTCAGGCTAGGCGATAAAATACCGCCGCCGACCGAAATAGGGATCAAGGTGACGAACAGCCACCCGAAGCCGAGTAAGCCCGTATTCGAATCATCCGGCAGATCAACCGCGAGCGTCGTTGACTGCGTCGCATCCCGGCTCAGTTCTTCAATCATCGCATCGCGTGAATACCACGAAACCGGCTGTTGAGGCGTAAGCGAGGTCAGGATCAAACCAACGCCGAGCAGCAGCAAGCCCGCCAGCACCAGCTTACGTTCTCCAAAACGGCGGCTCCATTTGCCGATCGCGTACCCCTGCACATACACGACCACCAACCCGATGAACACGAACAACGCCGTATTTCCCGAAGCATTCAATCCGAGCCGGTTCAGGTTAAACAGCGAAATGAGATTCTCAAATCCGCCGAACACCATGTGATACAGGAAAACCATCAGCAGCAGCGTAGCGATCAACGGATTACGCATCGCCCGCACAAACCGATTGAGCACGTTATCACCCGGCTTCGCGGTGCGTGCCCGCTCTTGACGTGCCTCAGCCGGATTCGTTTCTTTGAACCAGAACGCCGTCAGCAGGATCGAACCAAACGAGAACGCCGCCGCCAAAAGTGCAGGCACATGATAATTGTTTCCGCTCAACGCGAGCGAAATCCCCGCCAGCGCCGGACCAAGCGTAAAACCGAGTCCAAATGCCGCGCCGATCAATCCGAGTCCCTGTGTACGGGTTTTCGGGGTAGTGACATCTGTGATCGCAGCTTGCGCGGCGACGATATTCGCACCGCTCAACCCGTCGATCAGACGCGATAGCAAGACCAGCGGCAGACCATTCGCCAATGCCAGCAAAATAAACCCGGAAAATGTTCCAATCTGACTGAACAGTAGCACAGGTTTACGCCCGAAGCGGTCAGAAAGCGCGCCTAAAAACGGTCCGCCGATAAGCTGCATGGTCGGGTACGCCGCCCCGATCAAGCCAATCGTCAGCGGATCAGCCCCAAATGAAGCAGCATAGAGCGGCAGCAGCGGAATTATGATCGTCAATCCCAGCAAGTCCACCAACACGATCACGAAGATCGGCAGAATACGTTTGAAGTCGAGTTTTTCTTGGTCAGCGGTCATCAATGACACCTCATCTGGGGGCTGCATGGATAATAATTACGGGACGAAGAATCGCCACTGAATACCGACCGGCAGAAGCACGATACCAACGATCGCCAGCACCAACGAAACGACGATCACGATCAAGCCATTGCGCCAGCGCACACTATCCGCCAGTTCGCGCCGTCGCCAGGCGTGATGCACGTTCGCAACGATCATAGCGACCGTCTGTATGGTCAAATGCTCCCACAGGTGACGCTGATTAAAACCGGCGACACTTCCATAAGACACCAGCAGGATAACGCCGAACAACCACTGAAGCCCCAACAGCGATCCGTATGCGTTCAGGATCGAATGTGCGCGCTTGCTCCACGGCTGCCGCTGAAGCAAACCGAGCACAAATATCACCAGCGCAACAACAGCCACGATCACGAAAGCCCAGCGCGTCCACGAATGCAAAACGCGGGCAAGGGTCATCAACGTTTCCATGTGTTTAGTCCTCTTTCGGTTGTGATAAATGCATCATGACTTCATCCAGCCAATGGATCTCGAAAGCGAGATAACGCTTCTGGTGTTCAAGGATGAACTGCAAGCCCCCGGTCGAATGTCCACGAACACTTTCCAGCGTGTTTAGCGCCGCCTTCAAGCCTACCTGACGCTCATGCAGCAGAGAAAGCGCTTCATCGGCGGGGAGCGCGTCGATAAATGCCAATCCCATATCGCCATCAAAATACGTAGTGAAATGAGCGCGCAGGTTTTCACGCAGCAGGCGTTGAAAAGCGGCTTCACCATCTGGTGTGACGTGATAAATACGGCGCGGCGGACGATTGCCCTCTTGCACTTCCTGTTCCTCTATCCAACCCGCATCCGCCATTTTTTGCAGCAGATGATACGCGGTCGGCTTTTTCAGGTCGGTGCAGAATGCCATATCGCGCTGAATAAACTCATTGATGCCGTAACCGTGCAGGTTTCCGCGCCGTAGTACGCCTAAAAGCAGCAGTTCGCGATGCATTGCGTATCCAATTGGTCAATCTTGACTAGTCAGAATGGATTATATGCCATCCACATGAAAGATCAAGGGCTTTCCTCAAGCCCCGATAGACGTTTCTCTCGCCTACTTTTTTGATATCTAATGCCTAGCCTTTGGGTTTATGCCCTGTGGTATATTTCAAGGCAGTTACACTTACACCAAGCAGAAAGCGATCATGAAAAATTACGTCATTGCCCACGATCTTGGCACAACCGGAAACAAAGCCACCCTCTTTGACGCCGAAGGGAAGCTCGTTGGCAGCGCTTTTTACGGCTATGGAACAGATTACGCGCAAACAAGTTGGGCGGAACAAAATCCCGAAGATTGGTGGCAGGCGGTTTGTATCTCAACCCGTGCGCTGTTGAGTCAGACAGGCGTGAGCAAAAATGACATCGCTTGTATTACCTTTAGCGGGCAAATGCAGGGCTGTGTCCCGCTCGATCGTCAAGCGCGCCCGCTGCGAAGCGCGATCATCTGGGCGGATCAGCGTGCCGTCGATCAAGAGCAGTGGTTGAGCGAACGTATCAGCCGCGCTGAGGTCTATCGCATCTCCGGTCACCGCTTGAGCGTTTCCTACACCTTGAGCAAAATGCTCTGGTTGCGCGATCATCAGCCGGAGATATACGCCAACACCTACAAATTTGTCCACGCCAAAGATGCGATGGTTGCCCGCCTGACCGGAAAATTCGTCACCGATCCGTCGGACGCGTCCGGCATGAACCTCTACGATCTCGAAAAAGGAACATGGTCAGAAACAATTCTGACCGCCGCCGCTATTGACCGCGCACAACTTCCCGATCTCGCGCCGTCGTCAGCCGTAGTCGGTGAGGTACTGTCGAGCGTAGCAGATCAAGTCGGCGTTCCTGCCGGTACACCGGTTGTCATCGGCGCAGGCGATGGCTCAAGCGCCGCCGCTGGCGCGGGCTGCGTTGTCGAAGGAATCGCGTACAACTATATTGGTTCGTCGTCGTGGATCGGCGCTGCAACCCGCCAACCGATTTACGATCCGGCATTCCGCACGTTCACCTTTGGGCATCTCGTCCCCGATATGGTATCCCCATGCGGAACGATGCAAGCGGCGGGGGCAAGTTATCAATGGATGCGTGATCAACTGGCACTGCCGGAAGTTCAAGCGGCGGAATCACAAAACATCAGCCCGTATGATCTGATGAATGCGGAAGCCGCGAAGTCGTCAATTGGCGCGAACAAGCTGCTTTACCTCCCCTACCTGATGGGCGAACGCAGCCCGCGCTGGAACACACGCGCACGCGGCGCATTTATCGGGCTGACGATCCGCCACACCCGCGCCGATATGCTCCGCGCGGTGCTGGAAGGCGTCACAATGAATCTGCGGATCATTCTGGAGGCGTTCACCGCACAGGGCGCGCAGATCAACGCAATGCGTGTGATCGGCGGCGGTGCGCGCGGGCGCTTCTGGAATCAACTCATGGCGAATATCTACGGTATGCCCATTCACCGCTTAACATTTCTGGAAGAAGCGACATCGATGGGCGCGGCGCTGGCGGGCGGTGTTGGCGTCGGTTTGTACCCGGCGTATTCGCTGATCAACCAGATGAATCCGGTCGCAGAAATCATCGATCCCGATCCGGCGCAAATGGCGGCATACCGCGAGATATTCCCTATTTTCGAATCAGCTTATCAGGCGCTCGTGCCGATTTACGATCAGCTTGCGGAGCTTCGCACCTGATCACTAAACACGCGGTGAGCTTCCCGTCAGCCGTGTGAATGTCTGATACCCGATCCAGCGAAACGGTTCAGGCGGCAGTGTGTGATACTTCGTCCGGTAAAACGGCATGCCGCGCCAGCGTGCATCATCGCGCGAATAAATATCGGTCAACACCTGTCCGGCAACGTTACCTAGGGTAACGCCGTGACCGCAGTAGCCGATCGCGTAATACACATTCTGATGCTCACCGCGTACCCCCATCAGCGCGTGACGGTCAAGCGTAATCCCCAGCGTTCCCGTCCAGCGGTGGGTGATCGGCACGGCGCTGCTGGGCGGCAGATAATTCGTCAGCGTTTCCTGCATTTTCGCAAACGAGCGCGGCGCGCTCCCCGGCGAACCGGGATACGCGGTGCGGTTGTTAAACAGATACGCATATGATTGATTACTGCCGCCGCCAAACACCATCCGGTGATCCGGTGTCAGGCTGGCATACGAAATCCGGTCAAGATCATCGCTGAAACCTGCAAGCCCGTTCCAGCCGATCTGTGCCTGTTGTTCCGGTGTCAGCGGCGCGGTAGCGAACACATGCGAATGCAGCGGAAACAGCGCATCGCGGAAGTAACCGAGTTTGCTCGTGTAGCCGTTCGTCGCCAGCACAATCGCTTTGGTCTTGATCTCCGCCAGCGGTGTTTTCACCGTGATCGTTGACCCTTCCTCAATTTTCAGTACCGGCGTCCCTTCATAAACTTCGACGCCGCGCTCGATCAGCACAGGACGCAGACCGCGTACCAACTGCGCGCCGTTGATCTGTCCCGTATTCGGGTCATACACTGCGCCAAACGCTCCCTGCACATTGAGCCGCCGCTTGAGTTCCGCCGCGTCGAAAAATTGTTCCGCAATGCCGAGCGATTGCCGGTATTCGATTTCTGCGTGTGCGGCTTCGGCACGCTGGGCATCGGCGTCACGCTTTCCATGTTCACGGCCTTTTTCGTGACGCGGGCGCTCATGCGCGCACTCTTGAGCACGCGCGCCCAGGGCGCAGCAGCCCAGACGATTGTCGGCTATTAAACAAGTGTCGGCTGTTAAACAAGTGCAACTACGCACTGAGGAAGGTCTATCATGATTGAAATCGTTGAGAAGCGCCGACTCTGGTTTTCCATCTCCCTGGTCGCCATCA
>CALBRY010000062.1 GCA_937927665.1 uncultured Chloroflexota bacterium | reverse complement strand
ACTTCATCCGCATCGAAGTTCGACCACCAGTACATCGCCTTGCGGCGGGGCCAATAATTGACCCCTAACAGGAATGGCTCTGCCACAAACTTATCCTTTAGTTGGCGGCGGGAATGACATAGACAGTCATCGAGAGCGGCGGTAGGGTGATCACCGTGCCATCGGCGATCGCTAGCGGCTCGATCTGTTCCGCTTCTGTCGCTTCGTCAAAGCGCCATACTTCGGCGTCCCCGGCGGGCGCAAAACCGGCGATTTGGACAGTCTTTTCTACTTCCGTTTCGCCAAGATTGATTACCATCAGCGTAAGCGCGCCATCAGCGCGCCGGGCTGCATAAATCGTCACATTCGGATCAGATGAATTGGCACTGAGAAGTTCTTCACCAAAATGGGTATACAGCATATAGGTGTACGCGCTCGGGCGCACATCATACGAACCGAGCAAACCCCATCCGCGATTTGATCCGCCTTGAAAATCCCAATGTGTTGCGATGGCGACGCCGTTGTTGATCATGCGCCCAAGGATGTCGCCAAGCCAGATAGCATTGAAATGCGATTCGAGCGTGGCTTCACCACCCACACTGTTATCGGAGTTCGAATTGAACTCGGTAACAGCGATCGGAATATCGCGCCCCGTGACATCATTCACGATCTGGCGCACGTTCTGGAGCAGCAAATCCCACTCCGGAAGGTTGGCGCGCAGTTGATCGCGTGACGGGTTCGAGTTGTTGCGTCCACCATACGGGTAGCGATGGATCGCCACATAATCGATCAGATCGCCGTTGGCGCGCAGGAACTCAACCAGCCAATCGCGCCCTTCTGCATCCAGCGCATGATTAAGCTGCGAGGGAAGGTAGGTGATGTTATCGCCATCGACCGTCAGCGGAACGTATTGGCTGATATCCGGTCCAACGAAGATGATGTCGGGATCAACCGCGAGCATCGCTTCGGCAATGGCGCGCCACTGCTGGTTTAAATCCTCGGTGGTGAAAGACTCCACCCCCGGCTTTTCAGTGAACATACTGGGTTCGTTGCCGATACTCCAGTACCGAACATCGTAACCGCGTTCAATGTTGGTATACCGGACGAATTCGGCGGCGGCTTCCGGTGTTCCGTTTAACAGACGAACCGTGAGCAGCGGCTCCGCGTCGATCATCCCCATTTGAAGCACAAACATATCAATGAGCGAGTTACGCAAATTGGCGTCTTCGCCGCTGGTATTGCCATTAAAGCGCATGAAATTCAACCCGAGCGCCTGCGCTTCTTCAAGCAGGCTCATCGGGAGGGTCGCATACAGGTTCAGATTCGACCCATACACATAAGGATTGATTGCGCCCATGGATACCGACGCATCGACCGATAAGACGCCAGAATCGTCTTGTGCGGCTGCCGTCAACACGGCAGCCAGCACGAGGATAATCAGGAACAGGGGTTTCTTCATGAGGCGTACGCCTATTTTTCAACGCCAGTGATCACGACACCGCGCATGAAAATCTTTTGCGCGAGGAAGAAAATCAGCAGCGGCAGCACCATCGCCATAAGCGATGTCGCCTGAATCAACTGCGGCTGCGGACCATATTGGAAGTTGAACTGCTGCACCGCGATCGAGATCGGCCACTGCTGCTGATTGCCCAGCAGGTACAGGAGCGGACCAAAGAAGTCATTCCACGCGAAGATGAAATGGAACAACCCGACCGAGATGATCGCCGCCCACGACTGCGGGATGATCACGCTGATTAGCACGCGGAAAGGTCCAGCAC
Organism: uncultured Chloroflexota bacterium; assembly: GCA_937927665.1. Lineage (GTDB taxonomy): Bacteria > Chloroflexota > Anaerolineae > Aggregatilineales > Phototrophicaceae > Flexifilum. The sequence continues at coordinate 6,425 of CALBRY010000062.1, read as the reverse complement.
CGTCGATCATCGCGGCTTCGTCCAATTCGCGGGGCAGGGTCATGAAGAACTGCCGCAGCAAGAAGACGTTATACGCATTGGCGAAGAAGTGCGGAACAATCAGCGGAAGCATCGTATTTGTCCAACCGATGCTTGCGAAGAATGCATACGTTGGGATCAACGTGACTTGACTGGGGAGGATGATTGTCCCGATCAAGACAATGAACAGAATGTTCTTGCCCGGGATTGGGAAGCGCGCAAACGCATAGGCGACACAAATACTCGATAGGATCGTGCCGATCATACCGCCGATCGCGATGATGAGCGTGTTCCCGAAAATACGCGGGAAGTCGATCAAGCGCCATGCTTCGCCAAAGTTTTCGAAGTGGGGTTCAAAGAACATCACCGGGGAAAGTGTGCGCCAGCTTCCTTCCCATGTGATCAATCCCGCGTCCGGATTGGACGGATCGATGAAATCGCTGGAACGGCGACCGGGATCAACGAGCGCAAGTTCGCGGACTGTGCCGTCTTCTTGCGGGACTTGATAGATTTCGTAGACTGTGCCGTTGTATTCGAACGTTTCCGGCGACATCGGCAGGATCAGCCCTTCGGTCGAGCCGGTAATCTGATCCTCGCTCTTGATGGCGATCATCGACATGTTGCCGAACGGAAGCAGGTACACGATCGCGATGATAAAGGTGAACAGCGTCACCATCGACCCGCCTGCGAAGCGGCGCAGTTGTTTTGCATAAAACGGAGACGTGTTTACCGCCTGATTTTGGCGTGTCGTTTGTCGGGCAACTGCAGCCATTATGAATCTCCGCTCGCGTAATAGACCCATCGCCGTGAGGTGGCGAACAGGATAATTGTCAGTCCCAGTGCGATGAGGAACAGGAACCACGCAAGGGTTGAGCCGTACCCCATGTTGAAGTTGGTGAATGCGGTCTTATAAAGGAACATGTTGAAGAAGTACGCCGAGTTATTCGGGTTGCCCGTACCGCGTGTGATCACGTAAGGCACCACGAAATACTGCATCAAGCCGATCACGCTCAACACGAGATTGTAGAAAATCACGGGAGAAATCATCGGCAGGGTGATGCGGGAAAACTTGACGACCGGACCTGCACCGTCAACATCGGCAGCTTCGTAAAGTTCAGTTGGAACGCCTTGCATCGTCGCCAGCATCGTGAGCATCGCATTACCGACACCCCACAAGCCCATCAGGACGAACGCGCCAAGGATAAAGCCTTCGTCTTGCAGCCAGTTCGGCGGTTCTACAATGCCAACGCCGCGCAAAAGACGGTTTAACCAACCCGTATTGCCATTCAAAAAGCTCTGCCAGATGAAAATGCCAGAGATCGCCGGCACCATGTAGGGCAGGTAGAACAGCGGACGCCAAACCCGTTTGCCCCACAATGATTTTGCGTTCAACATCGCCGCCAAGCCGAGCGGGACGATGATGCCAATCGGCACTGCGATCAACGCAAACTTGATCGTGACGCCGAGCGTTTGGTGAGCGATCGGATCTCTGAGCAGTCGCAGCCAGTTATCCAACCCCGCAAACGAAATCGGGTCGCCGGTGTTAAGAGAAAAGTTTGTGAAGGTAAAAATGAAAGAAGCAGTGATAGGGATCGCTGTAAATGCGGCAAAGCCGATAATCCAAGGGGAAAGGAAAATCCATCCCCAAAGCCGCTGCTGCCTCGCCAAATTGCTTCTTCTGTGTGCAGCCGTCCCCAATTCAAGAGACGGTGCGGATAGTGGTTGATCGGTTGCTGCCATGCTTGAATACTCCCCATCAAGCTAAGTCTAAGGAGAATGGAGGCAGGGGCAGCCGGAGCCGCCCCTGTGTCGTACAACTTGATTCGAATTACTGACCCTGAACGATTGCGTTCATGTCGGATTCGAATTCAGCAATCGCGGCGGCGATGTCCATGTCTGCGCCGGAGTCACCTTCAATGAGGGTGAGGAGGGCGAATTCACGGTCATATGCCTGCGAGTAGTTCGGCACGTTCGATTCGTGGTGGAGCGGACCGGGGTTGGAATACGCCAGCGATTCGGCGGCGACGTTCCAAGCGATGTCGGGCGAGTAGCGGGCGCTGATGGTCTCGACCCACTGCGGCTGCGCTGCGGGGAGCGCCGGGAATGCACCGTACACCGAACCGAGCGCCGGGGCAGCTTCAGTTACGAGATAGCTGAGGACGGTGAAAGCAGCTTCGGGGTTCGCGCTGGCGGCGACGATACGGAAGGTGTCCGCGTCCATCGCGACGTGCTGTTCGCCATCGAATGATGCCGGAACAGGGGCGATATCCCAGTTGAAGTTACCAACGCTGTTATCGAGGCAGCAGGTGAACCACAGCGGAACAATCGACATACCGAGGTTGCCCGAAGCGAATGCGTTCGGCTGGAAGGTTTCGCTCGCGCCGGCGGTCGTGTTCGGGGCGGTGTGATCTACCCACAGACGATCCCAGTACCACTGCGTCGCCTGCACCCATTCTTCCGGAACAGTGACGGTGTCGCCTTCGCTGAAGTAGCTCGACGGCTGGAGGTTCGTCCAGATCAGGCGGAGACGCGCCCACTGGAAGTTGATGCCGTACTGCTCAACAGTTGTCGGGTCGAATTCGGGCATCGTCGCGTCGTTGCCATTGGCATCGACCGTGAGAATGCGGGCGAGTTCGGCGGCGGTTTCGTAGTTCCACGGGGCTTCCGTGCCATCTGCCCAAACATACGGTGCACCGAATTCGCTCGGCGGGTAAGCGAGTTCCGCTTCGTCGAACAGGTCGGTGTTGTAATAGGTGATTGCAGGATACACGGCGAACGGCAGACCGCTCAAGCCACCCGATTCGGTGCGATACAGGTCAACAAGCGCTGCATCGAACACGCTGGTGTCAAAGCCCGACGACTCAACGAGCGGGGCAATATCGAGCCACTGATCGGCGAACGAGTTCGAACCGGCGACACCAACGGGACCAACGATGTCCGGGGGCGTGCCAGCGGCGAGCAGGGTGCTCAGGGTATCGCGCGCGGTTTCGTTGCTGGCGGCGATATTGATTACCAGTTCGATATCGTCATGCGCTGCATTGAAATCAGCGACGACCTGATTCTGGACTTCAATTTGCTCGGAGTTCGTGCCGGTGCCAAGACCAACGAACCAAGTAATCGTGACGGGCGCCTGTGCGCTGACGGGCATAATGACCAGCGTCAGGAGGACGACAATGCTGAGCAGATAAACGGATTTTCTGGACATGGCTCTCTTTCCTCGTACTTTAGCTAAAAACTGCCACTGCGCGTGATGATTGTTATGACGCAATTCATTCATCGGTTGTTTGCGGCACCTCCTTGAGTTTGTATTTGTTGTGTGATATTCGCCCCGCATGATTGGCGGATGACGAGCTGAAGGGGAAGAATGACCTGATAAGGGTTCTCGACCCTACCATCAATCAGGTCAAGCAGCAGTGTGAGTGCAGCGGCACCTTTTTGCTGCACTGGTTGGCGGATTGTCGTCAAAGGTGGGTTTGTCCGGGCGGCATCTTCCAGATCGTCAAACCCAACAATCGCGATGTCATCAGGGATACGCAGTCCCGCTTCTTCGATTGCGCGCATGGCGCCGCGTGCTGCGGTATCGCTGGGAATAAACACTGCGTCGAATTTTTGGTGAAGCAGCGTTTTCATCGCGTAATACCCGGATTCGTAGCTAAACTGTCCTTCAACGATCAATTGCGGATCATAGGGGTAACCAGCGCGTTCGAGCGCTGTCCGGTAGCCGACCATGCGATCTTGTCCGTCTGCAAGATCAAGCCGTCCGGTGATATGCGCGACCCGTCGCCGTCCGTTGCGGATCAGATGCTCGGTTGCCATCTGCCCACCTTTGACGTTATCGCAGGTCACATAGCTGATCCGATCCTGATAATGAATCGGACGCTCGACCATGACGAAATACGGGACGCTTTCGACCAGCCGTCTAATCAGCGGGTCGTCATACCCAATGGACGCGATGATCAAGCCATCGCATAGGCGGTTGCGCGTAATACGCTGGCTGAAATGTTCAGGGTCTTCGTTTGCCTGACCTAGCCAGAGGATCATGCTGATATCACGTGGATTAGCTGCTTCGGCAATTCCTTGCAGCAGCATGGGGAAATACGAGTTATCGCCAAAAAATACATTCGCGCTCGGCATTACGACGCCGATCACGTCTGAACGCTGTGTGACGAGCGTCCGTGCCGCGTGGTTTGGAATGTAGTGGAGTCGCTCAACCGCTTCAAGGACACGGGCGCGTGTTGCTGCGCTGACGTACCCTTCATTATTGATTACTCGTGAGACGGTCGAACGCGAAACTCCAGCGGCTTTAGCGACATCCTCAAGGTTCGACATGAAACCCTTTTTCGCGTAAACAAGTTCAATTTGTTCAATTTCTGACAGTTTACTGTGAGAACGCTCCCATGTCAAATACTTGTCTGTTGATCTTGCACAAAGTCCTGAAATATCATGATATTCTTCATGAGAACAGGTGTTTGTTCATTGAACAATAAAAGTTCTGTTCAATTCTGTTCAATTAAGCTATACTCTTGCCGAAATGTGGGAGCGTATCTCATACGGCTTGCAGGAAGGATCAATGAGGCAATGTACGGCGAAAAACCAACCCTGAGAGATGTCGCAGCACGTGCAGGTGTATCGCTCGGAACGGCATCAAATGTATTGAACAATCGGGGTAACGTTTCAGAGGACACACGACAGCGTGTGATCAAGGCTGCTGCCGCATTGGGGTATCTGATGCAGCCGCGCGCCTCCTCGAAAGGTGGGCTTACGGTGATCGGCGTGATCGGCAAGCTGACGGATGGCGAGCCGATGAATTTGAATCCTTTCTATTCGTATGTGCTCGCCGGGATTGAACGCGAATGTCAGCAGCAGCAGTTGAGCGTCATGTTTGCCAATATTGAAGTTGACCGCATCAACCGTCCATCCCGGTTGCCGCCGATGCTGCTCGATCGTCAAGTCGATGGGGTGTTGATCGTCGGCACATTTCTCGAAAGTACGATTCAGGTCATCGGGAGTCGGGTCGATTTTCCGGTTGCGCTCGTGGATGCTTACGCACCGGGGAGTGGATTCGACAGTGTGGTGACGGATAACCTGAATGGTGCGTTCGCGGCAGTTGAACATGTGATCAAAGCTGGTCACACGCACATCGGTTTGGTTGGCAGCAGTCCCGACGGCTATCCAAGTATTCGTGAACGGCGCAAAGGTTATTTGCGCGCACTCAAACATCACGGTATCAATCAGACCTATATCGAGGATGGCGCGTTAACCCGCGAAAGTGGCTGCGAAGCCACATTGGCACTTTTGGCGCGTGCGCCCGAAGTCACGGCGATCTTTGCCAGTAATGATGAAGTAGCACAGGGGGTCTACGATGCGGCGGGTCAATTGGAACTCGCAGTGCCGCAAGACCTATCGATCATCGGCTTTGATGATATTGATGCGTCACGCGCGCTCACGCCGCCGCTGACGACGATGCGCGTTGATAAAATGCTGTTGGGCATGATGGCGGTGCGCCATCTCAAAGATCGCGCCGATAATCCGTCGCGCCCATCGTTGATGACTTCTGTGAGCGCTGTCTTGATTCCGCGCAGTTCCGTACAGCGCCCGAATCGCTGATTTTTCGCAATCTGACATCAGAATCGGCATTACTGCGTATTCTTCACATTATACGCACTAACCAAATCGAGTAGCTGCGCCATGCCTCTCATCCTGATTACGCTCAGTTGGTGCGCCGGAATCGCTTATGCTGCCGGTGAGCGCGGCGGTGCTGCATTATGGATGATCGCGCCGCTTCCTTTATATATAGCATTCCTGTTGATCCGTCAGCCGCTTATACGAACGGTCATAATTTTGGTGCTGGCGTTTGCGCTCGGCGGATTGCGCTATACGCTTGCACCCACCACCAGCCCGATCGCTGAATTCAACAACTATGGCGGCGCGACCATCGAAGGACTCGTGATTGCACCGCCCGAAGCCCGCGAAGATCGCCAGCAAATTCGTATCGCCGCCGAACAAGTCGTTCAGAACTCCCGCACCCATTCGACAAGCGGCATTGTGTTGATTGATGCGCCGCGCTGGATCGATGTGCGTTATGGCGATCGTGTCCGTGCCACCGGTTACTTGATCGCCCCATCCCGATACGGGAATTTTTCGTATGCCGATTATCTGGCGCGGACAGGGGTGTACAGTCAACTGCGTGACGCCTCGATCGAAGTCGTGACAGCCGATCAAGGAATCAACCCCTATGCGATCCTGCTCGATCTGCGCCGCCGCACCGCCGATCAATTTGCCCGTTCGCTGCCCGAACCTGAATCTGGACTGCTCACCGGAATCCTACTCGGTGACGAGTCCGGCATCGCGGAAACCGTTGAGGACGCCTTTGCGCTCACGGGTGCAGCGCACATCGTGGCGATCAG
>CALBRY010000061.1 GCA_937927665.1 uncultured Chloroflexota bacterium | reverse complement strand
GAGTATACCCTACGTTGATGAAACCCTGATCCGTCACTCCGGCGATTTGTTCCCATAAGACGGAGCGTTCATAACCGATCAGCGATTCGACGCTGCGTAACTCCAGCATATCGGAAAGGGCAAGCAGACGCGCCGCCCGTGTTTTCTTAACATCTTCGGCAATATGTCCGCGCATCCGTGCCGCCGCTGTGCCGGGGCGCTTGCTGTAGCGGAATACATGCAGTCCGGCGAAATCGATCTCGTGGATAAAGGCTTCGCTTTCCGCGAATTCTTCGTCTGTTTCGCCGGGGAAACCGACGATCACATCGGTGGTGATAAACGGATGCGCGATTCGCTCGCGCGCGGCGGCGATCAAGTGCCGGAACTGCGCCTGAGTTGTCTTGCGGAGCATTCGCTTGAGCGTTCGATCTGATCCGCTTTGCAGCGGCAGATGCAGATGCGGACACAAGCGATCATTTGCCCATAACTCAAAGAAATCAGGGGATAGATCCCACGGTTCGAGTGAACTCACACGCAAGCGCGGCATGTCCGTATCTTGGAGAAGCGCTTGAATGAGGTGGATCAGCCCGTTTGGATCACCTTGATCGTGACCGTAACTGCCGAGATGCACGCCGGTCAGTACGATTTCTTGATAACCCATCGCCAGCAGGAGGCGCACTTCGGCGACAATATCGGCAGTTGGGCGGCTGCGTCCATCACCACGCGCGATTGTGGTTACGCAAAATGTACAGGCGTTATCACACCCGTCCTGTACTTTGACAAATGCGCGCGTCCGTGTGACGGCGTTGGGCGCTGCGCGCTGGATGGGTTCGTGATCGAAGGGCTGCGAATCAACGCCTGTGACATGGGTCACGAGCGCATCTTTTTCGAGGTTGTTGATCACCCGCGCAACACCGGGGAGCACGGCGATCTCGTCGGGCGCGATCTGGGCATGGCATCCTGTGACCGTGATTGCGGCGGATTCGTTCGCCCGATGAATCTGGCGGATCGTCTGGCGTCCAGCGCGAACGGCATCCTGTGTTACCGCACATGTATTCACGATCACCTGATCGGCTTGGGCGGCATCTTCAACGATTTCGTGTCCCTGCTGTTTGAACTGCCGCGCCATCGCGTCGATCTCCGCTTGATTCAAGCGGCAGCCGAGCGTACGCAGATAAACTTTCATTGTGCGTAAACCACCATATCGAGAAAATCGATCACAACCGCGCGATCGGTTTCTCCAAAATCGAACGACTGCGCCACTACGCCGATCTGACCCTGTGCAATCGACGAATCGATTAGCGTATCGGTCATTGTCCCCTGTACACAGCGTTCTTCCGGCGTGGCGAAGAACTCGTAATAGGTGCTTTCGCCCGCCGGATCATTCGGGATGCAGAGCGGCGCACGCACGCCATTGATATAAAACTCAAATGTGTCACCGTGCGCGATGACTGCCAGTTCATTGATGGCATTCAAGCCGGTATTCACGCGCACACCGTTGAGTTCGGGTAGATCAAGCGTGGTGATGATCCAATTGCTTAGATATTTGATTTCGCCATTGAGGACGCGCTGCACCGAGTAATATCCGTCACTGCTGACCATGAAACGGTAATAAGTGTCTCGGTCAGAAAGCCGGAAGATCATCCCGTAGCCGTTGTTTTCCGGTCCTTCGATCGCTTGAGCGCGTACATGTGCTTCAAAATCTGTGTAACGATGTGCTGCGAGGCTGTAGTTTCCGCTGCTCGGCGCGCCAACATTGATTCGCATCGCGCTTTCGATTATCTGCGCCGATTGGCGACCGGGGTATTGTTCCCAATCATCGTTGTAGGTCGCGTTCGCATCGCCATCGAATGATGCCGCGAATACCAGCGTTCCCGCATCGGCGCTGATGACATAATGCCAATCCGACGCCGTGCGTGTGTATCCCCAGAGTAGGGCGATCAAAAGTGCGGGGACAATAATCCAGAGCCAGCGCTTGAGCATAAATCTGCGTGCCTCATCAATGGTCGATCAACAGCGCGATTCTAGGAGTTCGATTCCAGACTCGCAAGACGGAAGGCGGCTCGGCGCAGCGAAAAGTTCTTGAGAACATCGTAATAGGCGTACATTGCGGCGATCAACAAGCCGAATAACACGGGTAAACCGCAAACTGCACCCGTGCCGTATAGAAGCAGGGGAAACAAAAGCGCGCTTGTTCCACAGCCAACCGCGCCGAAAATAGCAAGCTGCATAATCCATAACCCCGCTGTAAAACCGAATGCCGCCAGTGGTGACATGCTCGGATTTCGAACATGCGCGGAGATCATCAATCCGACAGCGGTCATGGTACGAAGGCGCAAGATCGGTTCGAACAAGAAGAACCATCCGGGGATGCCAGCCAAAATCAGCCCGATGAAAAGTTGAAGAAACAAGGTATCCATGCTGAGATCGTATTGGAAATAATCAGGTACGGTCATCAGGATGCTGACTAAATTTGAGGCGAGAAATAAGAGGATCGCTGCCGCGCGCACGCCGATTACGGTCATGACGGTGCGCCATACTCGCATTTGAGCGACGCCATGCTTTCCAATCGTGAAGTACCCCGCGCGGACACCCGCCAGCTTGTATAAATCCCATCGTCCGCCGAGTACATCCCCGTTGATGCTGTTGATCGACGCGGCGATGCTGAGAAAATCAACCTGAAAACTCATCATCAAACCGAGGGCGGCGAGAATCGCTGAACCCGAAAACCCTGCGTTGACGATGCTCGTCAGCAGCGAATCGGAGTACGCTGCTCCATTCGCAACTGCCGCCAATTGACTTACGATGTAAATGGCAGCAAACACGGATATGACGATTGCGATGCTGTACGCGGTTGCACGCGCGATTCGCCGCAAGCTGAAAGCGGTGAGCGTCCGCTTGTCACCCGCCCATTCCAAGCGGCGCGTCTCCATCTGGAAAATTGGTTGATCTGCGGCGGTGGTTGCATACGGCGTCACGTTGCTAAACATCGTGTTTCTCCACAGGATCAGATGAGCCTGATCCCTTTATACGCTTGGTGACGATGTTTCGCTTAGCGGACTATCAAGGTTCGGCAGTCACCGCCGGAACGGCTTCCGGCGCATCTAATCCGATGCTGGCGCGCAGATCGGCTTCCTGAGCGTAAAACTGATCGAGAAGTGCCTGATAACGCGGATCATTGTTGGAAAGGGCAAGCGCCGATTCAAACCAGTACTGCGCGGTTGAGCGATCACCCATGATGGCGTAAGCACGCGCAAGTTCGGCAAAGGCGGCGGGTCGGGTGGGGTCAAGCGCGACGGCTTGCTCAAAGGCGAGCAGACTAGCTGCATTATCGGAAACGGCGCGCAGATGCAGCCCATAAACAAAGCGCACGCGGGCATCGTTGGGCGCAAGCACAATGGCGCGACGAATTTCTGAGCCGCCGTCCTCACCCTGCATATCACGCACCCATCCGGTATACGCCAATGCCAGTGCCGCGTATTCGGGATCGGCGACGGCTTGCTCAAAGGCGATCTCGGCGTATGCCCATTGTTCGACACTCACCAGCGCGATTCCAACGTCAAGTGCGCGTGAAGTATCCGGTGTTTCGGCTGTGAGCGCTTGCAATACCGGCGAGACGATCGGCGCGTAAGCAGGTTCGCGGAGTGCAAGTTCTAATGCTTCGAGCGGGGGTGGGTGAGCGGCGGCGCGGATCAATCCGAGATGATATGCCGCCCAATTTTGATCATTCAGATCAGGTTCGAGCGCCAATACGCGCGAAAGCGCATCCGCCGCTGATTGATACTCACCGAGATCGAGATAACTCTGTGCGAGATCGCGCATCAAGGGTAAATCATCGCTTAAGGTAAGCGCGGCACGCTCCCAATAGGCGGCGGCGGCATACTGATCGCCAATCTCGCGCCACAGGTCACCCGCTAACCGGAATGCTTGAGGAGTCCAACCATTCGCCAGCGCATCCGCTTCGACAACATAAAGTGCCTGCACAGGTCGTCCGGTGCGGCGCAGATTTTCGATCAACTGCTGTGATGGAACGGAGGGATTGAGGGCTGGGTCACCAGCGCGATCCAGCCAGTTAAGCAGAAAAAATACGGTTGCCACTGCGGCAACCAAGAGCATGAGCGTTCCGATGAAAAACCACTGCCACGCGGCGCGGAGCGGTTGTTCATTCATTTCGTCCGGCTCAGGAGATATGCTTGTGTGCCTCACGCACGACCTTCTGAAGCTCTTCCGCCGTGAACGGCTTAATCAGGTAGGCATGAACGCCCTGCAGCTTGCCAACGAGACGATTTGCAGGGTCACCGTAAGCGGTCATGACGATCACGACAGGCATGTGATAGCCCGCGCCATGACGTTCTTTGATGGCATCCAGCACACGCCATCCCGTTACGTCCGGCAGCGCCAGATCAAGCATCACGATATGCGGATGCATCTGGTTGAACCGCTCAAACGCGCGGAGTCCATGACTTTCGACAGCAGTCGTGAAACCCATGCGCTGTAAAATCACATTGATAACGTCTGCAACTTCCGGGTAATCTTCAACAATCAAAACTTTTCCGTCTAGCCTATCCGCTGAGTCGTTCGGACGATCCACAACTCCGACGGGTTCGCCAGCCAAGCCGATCAACTCGGCTTCGTTCTCAACGCGAGACGCGTCTTGTGTTGCATCATTCTCTGCCTCTTCGCCTACGACACTGACGGCGGTGATTAATCCCGTTTCTGCCGCCGGGGAAGGGATAGTGACGCGATGGACTGCTCGCAAATCGGCTGTCTGACGCAGGAAATCCTGACCCCCTTCACGTTCACGTTCGTGGTCGCCTTCGGCGGCGCTGGCACCTGCATCATCCGGTATAATGGACGTCACCATCAATGGGGTCGTCATGGTTGTATCTGTAATCCCGGAACGCATGATGAATTCACGCTCAAGTATAACATGCGATTCCCTACAAGACGATCAAGGTGTGGTCAAATCCTAACATGTTCGTTAAGGCTTAATAAGCACTGGTCACGCAGATGAGCTTTCCGTTTAGCAGTTCTCCTCTTTATTCTGTCAAGTTGTCACAT
>CALBRY010000060.1 GCA_937927665.1 uncultured Chloroflexota bacterium | reverse complement strand
TTGGTATACGCGCACGCTTGAGGTGTGTGTCCACTACGTGGGTGGAGGTTCGAGTCCTCTCCGGTGCATGAAAAGAAAGCCTGCTGAATTTTCAGCAGGCTTTTTTGTTTTCTTGCACTCGTTCCCGCTTATGGTGTATAGTCCTCACCAATAAAGTCCTCCATCTTCAGCCACCAGGAGCGTAATGGGCATGAACGACGCGACCGAAAGCCAGTTGATGCGCGCCTACGAGCTAATCGAAGCGGGCAGGTTGGATGAAGCGCGTTCCATCCTCAGCCCGATCCTTGCTGCAAATAAGAACAACCCCGACGCATGGTGGATCTATTCCCATGCGGTCACTGATCCACTGGCAGCGAAAGACGCCCTCGATAATGTGCTGCGGCTCGACCCGCAGTATCCGGGTGCGCGCGAATTGCATGGTCAGGTGGTGGATCAGATTGGCGGGAAAGGTGAATTTGCACCCACACCCAAGCCTGCACCTGTTGTCGCACCAAAACCCGCAGCGGCGAGCGATGAGCCGAGTTTTACAAATCTAGACGGGGACGATGATGAAGAAGACGAGGGGATCAACCTCCCGCGCATTCTTTTGATCGCCGCTGTGTTTATCCTGATTGCGGTTGTTGGGATTGTTTTAGCAAATCAAGCAAACCAACCGCCGCCTTCAACCGCTGTCGCAGAAGCAACCATCACGCTTCCGCCGATCGCGCCTCAGGCAATTCTCACCGATGAACCAACCGTCGAAGCCGGGGCAGGGGGGACATCCGCTGCTTTTGAGGGACTCCCGATCCGTATGACGGATGCAATCACGGTTGAATCGGGGGTGGCGTACCTGAACGCATGCGGAAGTATTGCCAACGTGAGCGCACTTCGCCCGTTGGTTGAACAGCTCAAGCTGGCGGTCGCTGGCGCGCTGGATCAATTCCCGGCAGATGCCGAAACGATCGGTATCCGCGTTTTGGACTGCGCAAGCGATACTCCATACGTGGAGATTACAACGGCGCGTGAATCCGTGACGGCTTACGCAAGCGGTGGATTGACCGACACGGAATTCAGCGCACGCTGGCGCGCTTCGGGAAGCTAACGTGCCTGATCTCCCTGATGAATTGGCAAACGCACCGTGAATTGAGTTCCCACGTTCACGGTGCTTTCTACTTCGATGACACCGTTGTGCGCTTCGATAATCCCATAACTGACAAACAAGCCTAACCCTGTTCCTTGCGGCTTTGTGGAGAAGAACGGGTTAAAAATCCGCTCAAGGTCTTCCGGTGAGATACCCGTGCCGGTGTCTTTGAAGCGAATCACGACTTGGTTTTCTTCGATTTCTGCGCTGATCATCAGCGTTCCACCATCAGGCATGGCATTCTGAGCGTTCACTGCCATATTCATGAACACCTGTTGGAGATGGTCGGAGCTTCCAAGCACAGGCAGGGAAGGACTAATACGAGATTCCAGTTTGACGCGCGCGTGTTCAAAGAATTTGCGATTTAGTTTGAGTACATCGTCAAGAACATCCGCGACATTGACCAGCGTCATGCCTTCATCGGCTGCACGGGTGAAATCAAGTAATCGGCGGATCATGCGCTGAATGCGCTCGATATTCTCGCGAATCATGGCGATATCGCGCGCATCAACACTTACGCCTTCGTCTTCGAGCTGTAAAACGATCTCGTCCAACCCCAGTTTGATCGGCATCAACGGGGTGTTGATTTCGTGGGCGAGGCTTGCAGCCATATGACCGATCGACGCTAACTTTTCGGATCGGATCAGCATGTTTTGAGCCGATTGAAGCTGCTGGGAACGTTCCTCAACCTTTTCCTCAAGACGATGCGCGTACTCCACCTGAAACTCGTAGAGCAGCGCATTATGGAGCGCCAATGCTGCCTGACGCGCCACACCGGTTAGCAGACGAATCTGATCTTCGTCATAGTCTTCTGTGCCGCTGAACACCGCAACTGCACCGATCACACGACCGGCATGACGCAGCGGCGCAAGGAGTATGCTGTGTGTCGGGGTGTTAAACGGAATGACAGACGGCTTTTCGAGTTTCGGGAACTGTGCGGTCACCGCATCCATTGGGAGTTGGTCTTCAAGTGTGCCTTCAGTCAAATAGGCGCGCCGCTGGAATACTTGATATCCCTCGCCAAACTGAACGATCACAACAGCATCACATGGGATCAGCTTGCCCACTAGCTCGGCGGCAAGTTCAAGAAATTCGCCCGTGAATACCGATTGTCCGAAATGCTCGCTGACTCTGAGCATTGCTTCTAGTTCTTCGGTGCGGTGTGCCAGCGCAATTTGAAGCTTGTGCGCTTTGATTTTGCTTACTGCGCGGGCAACGAGTTCTTGATGGGCAAAGGGCTTGTAGATGTAGTCATCCGCGCCAAGATCAAACCCGTGTGCAAGATCAGATGGCTGGCGTGCGTTCGCCGTCACCATAATTGTTGGGATGTGCCGGGTGGTTTCGTCTTCACGAAGCTGTCGCAGCACCTCAAAGCCATTCATCCCCGGCATGAGGATATCCAGCAGAATGACATCCGGTTGCAAGCTGCGGGCGCTTTCTAGCGCGGCAATCCCGTTGTTGACACGCTCTACGCGAAAGCCTTCACGCTCGAAGATGTGCTGCACCATCAATGTTGTATTGATTTCGTCGTCAGCAACTAATACCAGTGGCGCATCTGCATTTGTCGACATACTACCCTACCATTCACCTTTGCATGTGGCGGTCGGACGTTGTCCCTTTTGGGCTCAATCTATGATACTATCTGTACCTTCATCATATAGGCGATATGTGCTTGAATGCAAAAGCAATTCTCTCAGTTACGCGATGTGCAGCGTTCTATCCTTCTCGGGGTCACAATCGGATTAGGGATTGGGCTTGTATTCGCTGCGGGCTTCTTCTTCCGCGATATTGTTGAGATGGCAACAGCGGCAACCGTTGGGGTTGTCCCAGATGCCGGAGATTACTTTCTGCTAGAAGAAGTACAAGCGCTGATTAACGAACATTATCTGCGCGAACAGCCAGATTTTACACAGCGACATTATGCAGCAGTGCGTGGTTTGCTGGCGTCGATAGGTGATCCATACACATTCTTCATCGATCCGCCTGTTGCCGCAACCGAATCCGATACGCTTGCGGGTACGTATGGCGGAATCGGGATTCAGGTGACACGCAGCAGCACCGGCGAAGTTGTGATGTATCCATTTACAGACAGTGCGGCGGCACACGCGGGCATTAACAACGGGGATGTGCTTCTGGCGATCAACGGCACGCCGATTGATCCGCTGCTTTCGATTGACGCGATCGATCAACAGCTTCGTGGAGAAGTTCGCCCCGGAAACGGCGCCGAGATCACAATTCGGACGCTGGAAAGCAGTAGTGAAGAGACACTTTTCATCGAATACGATGTGATCAATGTGCCATCGGTGATTTGGCGCGTGCTGCAAGAAGACGCTCAGATCGGGTATGTACAAATTCTGCGATTTACGGCGCGCACGCCGGAAGAAGTGCGACAGGCTGTTAGTGAACTCAGCCAAGCAGGGGTAGAGGCGCTCGTCGTCGATCTGCGTGATAACAGCGGTGGGCTGCTGCAAGAATCGATTGAAGTTGCAGACGAGTTTGTTGACGAAGGCGTGATCGTATACGAGCGCGATAATCACAGCGAACGTGCGTTTTCAGCCGAACCGGGTGGGTCGGCGGTATCCTTTCCGCTGATTGTGCTGGTTAATGAGCGTACTGCCAGCGGCGCAGAACTTGTCGCGGGCGCATTGCAAGATTTAGATCGGGCGATTTTGATTGGCAAGCCAACATTTGGAAAAGGGACTGTTCAGCGGATTTTCCCGCTGTCTGATTCATCCTCGCTGCATGTCACATCGGCGGAATGGTTAACCCCAAGCCGCCAGCCATTTGGCGAAGATGGTTTACAACCGAATGTTCTCCTTGAACCGGATCCGAGTGGTCGGGATGTGTTTTTGGAAGCCGCCGTTCACGCTTTACAGCAGGATGCGCTGGCGGAAAGCAGTGGAACATGAGTGACGGAATTAAAATAATCGCTCGCAATCGCAAAGCGAGCCATGACTATCATCTGGAGCAAACATTTGAAGCGGGTGTCGCACTGATCGGAGCGGAGATTAAGTCTGTTCGCGCGAACCGGATCAATCTGCAAGACGGCTATGTCGAGTTTCGCGATGGCGAACTGTGGCTGCTCAACGTGCATATCTCACCCTATGAGCAAGGGGGGATTTATGGCACGTTTGAACCAATGCGACCACGTAAACTGCTCCTGCATAAGCGGGAAATTGCGCTGATCATCAGCAGAATTTCTGAGCGCGGCTATACCTGTGTGCCGACTTCGGTTTATCTGCGAAAAGGTCGCGCCAAGTTCGAGATCGCCCTTGCGAAGGGTAAGAAAACCTATGATAAGCGTGCCGCAATCGCAAAACGCGATGCCGACCGCGAAATTCGTCAAGCGATGAAAGAGAATTTTCGCGACAGCTAACCCATGATCCCGAAAATCGGTGATCCGGCATTTATCTCGCTCGCGCTCGTCAAGATGACCTTGAAAGAGATGCGCGACGCGTCGAAACCCACCGAACCGAATCCTCTCGATCAGATGCTTCTGGTCGAACAGCGGATGCTTGAGCGCGCCATGCCGCGAACGTCGCACGGAAGGACGTTTGCACTCTACGATGTCCTGATCGGCTTGATTGAATCAGAGTTCGCGGCAGTCAGGCATGCTCATGATCTCCCGATGCCAGAATCGCAGTGGCAAATCGCGCAGTACCAAGACAGTTTGGCGCGCGATTTCATCACGAGCAATGCGCCCCTCGTTTACTACAGCCTGCTGTATCACATTTTCGCGCATCCGGAACTGGGAATCGACACGCAAAAAGCGGCTGATTGGATGAGCGTCACGGTACGAACCGCCGAGCGCTATCTTGAAATTGCGCAGCAGCGTTTCACCTATGATCTGATCGCGGCGGAGCGGGCGGTACGACGCGCAAATCATCGGCGTATGCTGCTGAATCGTCTCCCATCCAGCAAAGGGCGGTACTTTACCGGTCATGACGCCCTGTTGAATCGGGTGAATGCGGTATTCGCTCAGCCACATCCCGCCCATATTCTGATCAGCGGGGAAGCGGGCAGCGGAAAAACTGCCTTTGCCGAAGTGCTTATCCGGCAGTGGATAGATGCAAATCAGATTGCGGATGTGGTGTGGATTGATGCACCGGAGTCTGTTGCCTATCTGCGCGCAACACTCTCAAACTGCCTGATCCCTGAAGGAATGCGAGTTGAACTGCGCGATGTGCTCACCCGTGCTCCACAGCCGATCGTGATCGTGTGCGATGGCTGCGAACGCATACTTGAGTTTGAATCAGATGCGCTTGACGAATTTCTCCTTGAAGGCGATTCAGCCGTCTATCTATTGACCAGTCGTCGTTATGAAGCGCTCGAGCATATCGGAGCGGCGATCGAAATTCCGCCCCTTGCGTTCAGCGATGCATTTCTGTTGATGCGTCAAATTTGGAATGACGTAGAAGGCGATCCATTGACCGAGGAAGAGGCAGAAGCGATCTATGCCGAGTTAGGCGGGAATCCCGATGCCTTGATCACGGCGGCGCGGCGGCGAAACGTTGAAACATGGGGGCAGATTCGGCATGTGATTCACTGGCGAACCTTCGGAGAGGTATGGACAGTCGTTCAGCCGCCCATTCGCTGCTTATGGATAGCGGCAGCGATTTTCGGTGAATCGCTTCGAATGGTGCTCAATGTGACAAATGCATTCGGAATTTCACAGGTTGACGAGTGTTTTGGGCAGCTCCGGCGCTGGTCAGCCGTTGAACCGGAAAGCGATCAACTCACGGTAGGAGCGCAGCGTTTTATCGAAACAGCCGTCCAGACTGATGAGTCTGTCAAAAGCGGGATCGATCATATTCTGCAACAGGTCGAATCCGAACTTGGGCGTGCTACAGCCGGAATGTATCAGGTTATTGAAACTGTCCTTACGCAAAGTTGGTTAACAATCGAATTGCAGCGGCGGATTTCTTGGGTACTAGCTGGCGCGGCGGAAGGTGTCGAACGGGGACGCGCAGCACTCTGGGCGGATTGGTTGCATCGGCTTCCTGTAACGGAACACACCTACGAAACGATGCGCCTGTACAGCGTCGCGCTGCGGCGACTTGGACGCTGGACAGAGGCATCACAAATCCTAAATGAAGTTATCTCTGGCAGCGGACATAAAGGTATGTTCGCCGAACAAACGCGTGCGATTGTCGAACTGGAAGTGATCGAGCGGCTCAGTGGGCGGTTTGATCGTGCGCTGGCGCTTGTGGAACAGGCGGGACACGCTGTGCCGCGTTATGCGCCGGAGTTTGCACCAAGATTGGCATTAGAGCGCGGACGGATATTTCTGGATCGCGGCGAAAGTGCTCAAGCGCTGGATGCGCTCAACGCGCTGAACGAAACAGCAGAGGTGCTGCTGCTCAAATGTGAGGCATATCTGCTTTCGCGCTTCTATGGAGAGTGCCGCCGGTTGGCTGAACTGCTGCTTCAACATGACCTGAGCGATGCACAACGCGCCGCACTACACACACTGATCGGGCGCAGTTATGCGGGGGATGGGGATCATGAAACCGCGCAGCGCTATTATTCAAGCAGCTTAGCAATTGCCGAACGCGGCGGCGATCCGCTCGCAATCGCGCGGGCGCAGGGGAATTTCGGGGCAGGGCTGTATCAACTTTGCGATAACGAAAGCGCGCAAACTGCGCTAAAATATGCAGTAGGGGAGTTGAGCCGCTTGGGGGATCAAGTGGGGTTGGCAGCCGCGCTGCATAATCTTCAATTGGTCGAAATTCGTCTTGCCCGTTGACGTAGCGCAAAAACAGGGTACAATAGACATTATGCGCTCATAGCTCAGTGGATAGAGCATTGGTCTTCGGAACCAACGGTCGGGGGTTCGAATCCCTCTGGGCGCACTGAGGGTCGGGATACAGGGTTGATTCTTCAAGCATTCGTGGATACACTTTTGCACTATGCTCTATTCGTCTAGAGGCCTAGGACGTAGCCCTCTCAAGGCTAAAACACGGGTTCGAATCCCGTATGGAGCACCTCACACGCCCCTTAACCTATTGGTTGAGGGGTTTTTGTTTCCTCATTTATGCACGATATTGCGTAATCGCGCGCGTTCTTATCTGTGATATAATGAGTTGTAGGCGGAATTATCCGCTTTTTTCCTGTCAATCGCGATGCTTCCGTTCGGACTTCAATATCTCATCTCATAAACCCGTGCCTTTGAAATCCCAAAATGCTTGGCAGCACTTGGAATACCGTACCCCTCTTCATACAGGCGTACAATCGGGTTGTTACGTGCTGCTTCATGTTTGGTCTTTCGATTAGGGGGCGCGTCCGAAATAGGCTGGTGATCTTACATTACCAGCATGAGTCGGTGGGCTGCCGCCTTCAGTTCCGCGTGTGTGGAACCGGGTTGTAATCCCGTTTGGAGCATCGTAACTCCCTCTCCTGCGGGCGGGAGTTTTTCTTTTTTGGGTGACAAACATGGCGAAATCTTCGCTTACCCCCGATACCCTTGTCGATATTCTGGCGCGAATTCCAGAAGGCTTCATCCATCGGGGCGTCTTAGCAGATAAACGCAACACCGGTCCAAAGGGTGATGCCGCAATCAAGCAGGCAGTCGAACAGGGCAGAATTGGTCGGGATGGATCGTTCCTGTACGACAAAACACGATTATCCGAAAGCCAGATGCGTGAATTAGCGAGTTGGTCTCGTCCTTCGCTGCCACATTCAACAGGTGATGGGCGATTCCTTCAGCCAACCATCTGGGAACAGCGAAAGCGGCGGCGGCGTCAATTTGATAACCCGATGTATCTACGCCTATTTGATCAGTTGATGCAAGATAGGGGGTATTTGACCCCCGATCAGGTGCGTACGATGACGGACGATCAGCCGATTCTGGCGAATCTCATCCATGCGGGTGCGCTCGATGAAGTGAACGGTTTTATCTACGATCCGCTTCTGCTTAGCCAATCCACCATTGAAGAAGTCATACGCAAACAGCAGTTTATTCCGCTCCGCAACGCGCTGACAGCTTATTTGCAGCAGAAACCAAGCGCTACCGCCCCCGTAGATGAATTGATCAAACGATTCGGCGAAGGTACTCAAGACGCGTTGACACTCGGCGGATTGGTTGTATTTGATGTTCGCGCCGAAGATGACGGACAACCTGAGGCATGGGTACGACTCGAAACCGCCAACGCAGAGCAAAGCCTAGATATTGCTCTCAAAACGCTCAAGGTGCCGGATGAGGCGTGGCAAATTGCCCTACACGAGGCTGGTTCGGTGATGCGTCCGGGCGCGGGGGAAGGCAAGACTGAACGCGGGCGCGTGATAGCGCATACCTATACTCTCGCCGGAGCATCTAAACGGTTAGGCGTTAGCGAACAAGCGCTTTCGACCGCGCTGCACGAAGGTCGTTTGAGTGCATTCAGCGATCCTGAGGGTGTTATCCGTCTTTCGGCGGAAGTCGTCGAAATGGTGGTACAGGATACTGCTTATCTCGAACAGATCGCCGCTTATGAAGTGATCAAAGTGCGCGATCTGGCGATTGTGTGCGATGTGAATTACGGGGCGATGCGCAAACGCATCAATAAGTCCAAAATTGACCAAAGCGCGACCCGTTGGGGGGACGTGCGCGGTCGTTGGGGATTACCCGAAACACTTCGTGAATTTAAGTCGATACTGCGCGAGAAGCTCGATCAGCGCAAAATGGCGCGTGTCGAACGAATCGCGGAGCGCGATCGGATTTTGTCGGAACAGCGGCGGCTTTTGCAGGAACATCGGGAGCGGGAGCGCCGCGAACGGGATGAGCTGCGCGCGAAGCTTGTTGCAGCGTTTCCGGCATGGAAACACGAACGGCGCGCAGACCAGCAGATTACAATCCATGTTGGTCCACCCAACAGCGGGAAAACCCATATGGCGCTTGACCGCTTGGCTCAAGTGGAGAGCGGTTGGTATCTCGCGCCGCTGCGTTTGCTGGCATTTGAAATCTTCGACCGCTTGAATCGACGCGGCGTGTACTGCAATTTGCTCACCGGCGAGGAGTTCATCCCGATCCCCGGTGCGACGATTACGGCTGCCACCATCGAAATGTTTGATCCGCGCCACAGCGGTGATGTCGTGATCATCGACGAGGCGCAAATGGTGGCTGATCCGGATCGCGGTTGGGCATGGACGCGCGCAATTATGGAGTCGCAGTCTCCAGAAATCCGTGTGATCTGTCCACCGACGGCGCAAAAGTTAATCGAACAGATGGCGAAAGCGGCAGCGATCCCACATAACGTGATCGAGCATGAACGTCTCGCACCGATTGAAGTTTCCAAGAAGCATTGGACACTCAAGGAGCTGCCACCACGGACGATCTTAGTCGCATTTTCGCGCCAAAGTGTGCTGCATTTGAAAACAGAACTGGAGCGTATGAAGCGCACAGTTTCGGTGATTTATGGAAATCTGCCGCCAGAAGTGCGTCGCAAACAAGCGGATCGTTTCGCTTCGGGGCAGACAGATATCTGTGTTGCGACGGATGCGGTCGGCATGGGGTTAAACCTCCCGGCGGATAATGTCATCTTTTACGAACTGCAAAAGTTCGATGGCAAAAAAGTCCGTTCACTGACACCGGGGGAAGTCCAGCAGATCGGCGGACGCGCGGGGCGCTATGGCTTATCACAAGCGGGGGAAGTCGGCGCGACAAACAAACGCGATCTCAACCTCGTGAAGCAGTTATTTTTCGCGCCTCAGCCTCACCTGACTCATGCGCGTGTCGCGCCAACGGTCGATGACTTGGAGATGATTCCCGGCAGTCTCGCGGAGAAACTCGATCAATGGGCATCCTTGCAAAGCGTCCCAGAATCGCTGCGAAACGCGATCCGCACTGCTGACTTGAGCGAGCGTATCGAATTAGCGCGCATGCTAACGGATGCGGAGATCGATCGGCTTGGTTTGGCAACGGCGATGAAATTGATCAATGCGCCGACACGCCAGAGCACGCGACCGTATTGGTACGAATGCGCGCGTTCCATCCTTAGCGATAAGCCAATGCCGCTCCCGCCAAAAGCGCCTACTGAAGTCAACACCGCTTCGGATCTGGAACTGATTGAAAGCTGTGTGTCGTCGGCGGATATTTACCTATGGCTTTCGTGCCGCCCCGAATTCATGGCATTTGCGCCAGAAGGCGAATATGTCCGTGATCTGCGTATGCAGTGGTCAGAACAGATTGATTTGGCACTGCTCAAGCGAATCGACACGGCGCGCCGCTGTCAGCAGTGTGGGCGACCGCTTTCGGTCAACTACCGATTCTCGATCTGCGAATCGTGTTATCAACGACGTTTTGAAGTTGACGATGTCGAGTACGATTACCCATAAGCTCAGTTTTCTAAAGGATGATACGTGAACGAGCAAAAGCCTCATCTTGATACGCTTGCCATTCACGCAGGACAGCCTCCAGACCCGACCACCGGGGCGATCATGACGCCGATCTATCAGACATCGACGTATGTGCAATCCGCCCCCGGTGAGCACAAAGGCTATGAATACAGCCGCACAGATAACCCGACGCGACGGGCGCTTGAGGACTGTATCGCAGCGTTGGAGGGTGGCAGTTATGGGCTTGCCTTTAGCAGCGGACTCGCGTCGATTGACACCGTGATGCGCTTGCTCAACCCCGGCGACCATGTGATCGTTGGCAATGATGTGTACGGGGGCACGTATCGATTGTTCGAGCGCGTGCTTGCGCGTTACGGTTTACGCTTTAGCTGGATCGACCTGACAAATCCTGATGCGGTCAAGAACGCTTATACGCCGCAAACTCGGCTGTTGTGGCTGGAAACACCAACGAATCCGCTGATGTCACTGGCGGATATGCAAGTATTGGCGGAAAGCGCGCCAGAAAATGTGCTGGTCGCAGTCGATAACACCTTTGCCAGCCCAGCGATTCAGCAGCCACTTCGATTCGGCGCAGACATCGTGATGCACAGCAGTACAAAATACCTCGGTGGTCATAGTGATACCGTAGGCGGTCTGCTGGCGATGAAAGATGAAGCACTCTATAAAGAACTTAAGTTCCTGCAAAACGCCGCTGGCGCAGTCCCCGGTCCAATGGACTGTTTCTTAGTACTGCGCGGCATTAAAACACTTGGGATCCGTATGGAGCGCCACAGCACGAATGCCCTCCAGATTGCACGTTTCCTTGAGGATCACCCCCGCGTGGTCAAAGTGATGTATCCGGGCTTAGAAAGCCATCCACAATACGCGCTGGCACAGCGACAGATGAAACTTCCCGGCGGCATGATTAGCATCCTCGTGGACAGCCCAGAATACGGACGCGAGATCGTATCGCGGACGAAACTGTTCTCACTGGCGGAGAGCCTCGGCGGGGTGGAAAGCCTGATCGAGCATCCTTACAGTATGACCCATGCCAGCACAGCAACCAGCCCGATCGCTGTACCGGACTCGCTAGTGCGATTGAGCGTTGGTATTGAACATGTTGATGACTTACTTGACGATTTACGCGGCGCGATGGGGTAATCATGTACCGAGTCTCAGATGAGACTCGGTACGAGGTTCAAGAACGATTTGCGAGGAAATCGAGTAAATCGATCTTGGTGATGATTCCGGTCACAATACGTGTTTGATCGCCGTGCCTTTCGGTGACGAGTGCAACCGGGCTTGTACCGAACAAGCTCATAACTGCTTCAATCGGAGTCTCTGCGGAGACGGTTGGTACTTTCTCATCGATCACACCTGCTTCACGGATTGGCATATCGGACGCACCGCCGTTGATCAGATGACTTAGCAACCGCACCTCATTAACCAAGCCAATCAGCCCGCCATCATCATTCACAGCGGGGATTTGCGAAACATCTCCTGCTTTCATCTTGGCGATGACTGCGCTCACTGCTTCATCTGCCCGCGCAACAATGAGTTCGTGACTTGCTTTGCGCGCCAGCACAGTCGATACCCGTGCCTCCATCCATTCGTTGTCAAGGAAACGATTTTCGCGCATCCATGTATCGTCGAAGACCTTACTCAGGTAGCGTGTGCCGCTGTCAGGAAGCAGGACGACGACCATTTTGTCTTCGCCTAGATCGCGTTCTGCCGCATATTTGAGCGCCGCCGCGACTGCCAATCCACTGGAACCGCCGACAAGCATTCCTTCTTCACGCACCAAGCGCCGCGTCATTAGAAGCGATTCTTTGTCGTTGACGCGCACCATGTCGTCGATCACGCTGAAATCATACACAGATGGGATGAAATCCTCGCCCACGCCTTCGACTTTGTAGCTGTGCGCTTCGACCATTTTGCCCGTATAGAAGTAATCGAGCAGGATCGAGCCGACAGGATCAGCGCCGACGATCTGAATTTTCGGATTCATCTGTTTCAGGTAGCGCCCAACTCCTGTAATCGTGCCGCCTGTTCCCATGCCTGCGACAAACACATCAATTTTCCCCGCCGTTTGGCGCCAGATTTCAGGTCCGGTTGTTTCAAAGTGTGTATGAGGATTCACAGGGTTGTGATACTGGTTAGCGAGGATGCTGTTCGGCGTTTCTTCGACAATCTGCTGTGCGACACTGTAATAGCTGCGCGGATCATCCGGCTCGACATTCGTCGGGGTCACCACGACGCGCGCCCCGTAAGCGCGCAGCACGCGGATTTTCTCCTCGGACATCTTATCCGGCATGACAAATACGGTTTTGTACCCCTTGATCGCGGCGGCAATTGCCAGCCCAACCCCCGTATTCCCGGAAGTAGATTCAACAATCGTGCCGCCCGGCTTGAGTTTCCCTGTCCGTTCGGCGTCTTCGATGATGTATGTGCCGATGCGATCTTTGACTGATCCCCCGGGATTGAAGTATTCGACTTTGGCGATCACCTGTGCGCGCACGCTTGCCCCGACACGATTCAGCCGGACGAGGGGTGTGTTTCCCATCGTTTCAAGAATCGTATCCTTGATGTCTGGTTCTCCCGACAGTTCAGCCATCGGAGGCGATACGTTTTCACCAACAACCACCGCATTACTCCATCCACTCAATCAACTATTTCATGTGTCATTGTCGCATGAAAAGAGTCGCGCGCACCAGCCTGTCTCTTACGAGCGCTGGTGCAGGATGAAGGTTGGAATGACTGAACCGCCTCCCGCTGTTACGTTGAGGAGCGCGCTGGACGAAAGGCGTGTGAGTCCGCCGCTGCTTGTCTGCCCGAAGAAGATAAACGGATCAGCATCGACTAAGCGCTCGCTGATGTCGAAACGATCATTGATCACTGCCGGAAACGATTCATAAGACGCATTGACACGCTCCTGCACCACATACGGGAGATGCTGCGCCGCTGCTAATGCTTTGTCCCATTCCTCTTGCGTTGTCTCCCAACCGATGACAACGCCGTGACCGCCGTAATCATCGTTTGGCTTAAGCACGAACTCATTCCGCGTTTCCGAGACATACGAGAGTAAATCGATTTCAATGCCGTGCAGAAGGGTTTTACGCTCCTGTACGCGGCGCGTCCATGGAATATGCGCTTCGATGGAATGCCGCTCCTCTGGTGTGAACAACGCGACATTCCGCTCATCGCTGAGGAACGCAAAACTCGCTTTTTTCGCCATCAATTTCGCGCTAAACGCATTCGACATACAAACAGCACGATCACGTACCGCTTGAACGATCGGATTTTCCAAGCCCATGCGCTCGATCAGTTCGCTGCTCAGGACGCGCTTATAGATCAAATCGATGCGGAAATCACCCGCCCAAAGCCGCCCGCTACGATATTCAAGTGCGCGCGGGTCTGCCAAGATTGTCTTGACACCCTGCGACTCAAAATACTCTTTGCATAACTCATGCTCATTGAGCGTCGGCACATCACCCCAATCAATGATGCCGATCTGCATCTGCTCTACACCGCCAAATTCGCGGTACACCGTCCAAAGCGCATCCAGAAGGCGCTCTGTCATCGAAAAGTGCTGTAAGACATAGTGCTTTTTGAAGCGCCGCATCACGTCGAGCCGCAAGAATGCATGAGCAAGCTGATCTTCATACGCCATGCCAGCCGGGGTTTCGGCGTTATATTCGACAAAGCGCAGTTCTCGCGTATCGGGCTGATAGAACGAATCCAAGCGGGAAGTCGTCCAAGGGACTTTGAAGCCAATATCGAGGCTGAACAGCGCTTCTTCCCACGGTTCTAGTGCCAATTGTGTACGAAGCGCCGGATCGCTCATACAGGCGATATGTGCTTTACGAAAGGTGCTCAAAAGCAGTTCGGTTTGGCGCTTCAAAAAAGCATATTCATCCGGCGTATAAAAGTTGGGACGCAGCACCGTACACAGTGGACGCGTTCCAAAATAACAGCGGCGTCTCAACAACTCGCTGTTGAGCGCCGCTTCAGTTTCAAATGCTACGGTATCTGTGAACAGATTGTGATAACGATCGATCGCCTCATTCGACATTATGGGCATCCTTACGGGGCTGCGCTCGGCAGATCGCGCAGCATGCGATACCACATGTAGCGATCGCCTGTTGCCTCATCCGATTTTGCCAACCGGATCGCAAGGTCTGCCATGTTGGTGACCATCCAATCGAAATGCTTTCTTCCCAATGAATTCACATCCATATCCGGCGCGGGATTCATAAAATCGATCGCATACGGAACGCCATCCCGAATCGCAAACTCGACGGTATTCATATCGTAACCGAAGGCGGTATTCAGCACGCGGCAGTCACGCACCATGCGTTCATGAAGCTCCGGCGAAAAACCATGATCTTCATGATAGACCCGTGACCGGGGATCATATTTCATGACGTAGATGCTATCCTGACCCAAGCACATGCAGCGTGCATAGTCATCCCACTGGATGTACTCCTGCGCGATCATCGTGAGCAATCCAGATTGATCGTAACGCCAAATCAACTCGCTGACGGAATGAACGACATACACATCACGCCAACCGCCGCCGTGTGCATCCTTTAGAATGCACGGCATCCCGATATATTCGGCGATCCACTCCCAGTTGAGCGGATACATCAAGTTGCGCAGGCTCTCTCCGGGAACGATACCCGGAACATATTGTTTGTTTGGCAGTACCAGCGTTTTTGGCGAAGCCACACCGAGCTTTGTCGCTAGCGCCGCACCGAACAACTTATCATCGCTCGTCCACATAAACGGGTCATTGATGATCTTGACGCCTTGAAGCGTCGCATTCTTGAGATAGGTGCGGTAGTAGGGGACTTCGTGCGAGATGCGATCGATAATCACGCGGTAGGGTGAAGGTTCATTCATGCGCGTGCCGCCCAACTTGACGAACTCAGCGGTGACGCCTTCATTCCGACGATTTACTTCTTCGATAAAGGCAGGAGGAAAAGACCACTCACGCCCGACCAGTAATCCGATTTTCAGCGGTTCAGATGTCATGTTTTCCTCAAGTTTAGTTTGATAAGCCGCTAATCATGTCCGCCGATGTACTTCAGCGTCATTTCTTGCCAGTAACTCCAATCGTGATACCATCCGTTCCACTCACGGAGTGCGTTGCCAATTCCCTTACTCCACAGAATGCTGGACATTTCCCGTGCGCTGTCGATCAAGCGATCGTCTGTGCCGGTTGCCATGATGATATCCTGCTGACGGAGGCGCTCAAGGCGGTACGGATCGCTCTCTTGAGCGATAAAATCGACGGGGTTGTTGAAATAAACATTCTCGTCACTGTATCCACCTGTCAAGCGGCGAATATTGAACAAGCCGCTCAGCGCGACTATGCGATTCACGCGATCAGGGTGACGCAGTCCAAAATTCATCGCATGATAAGCGCCAAAACTCGCACCAATTGTCATGGTGAAATTTGTGTTGTTTTTGGCGTACATGAGGGGAAGCACTTCGTTGAGCAGATAGGCGTCATACTGCTGATGACGGTATGCACGTCCACTGGGATGTGCCCACCAGCAGTACCAACTTTCGATGTCTACACTGTCAACGCAGTATACCTGAAGCCAACCGTTCTCGATCTGATGGCTCAGAATGCCGAGCATTCCCCGGTCTTCCCACTCATAGAAGCGTCCCATTGAGGTGGGGAAGACCAGTACGCGCGCGCCAGCATGACCAAATACAAGAAGTTCCATGTCACGGCTAAGTGACGGGCTGTACCATCGATGATACTCGCGATTCATCATTTCCGTCTTGGATGTATGGCGTCGGCTAATGCAACGGCTCCCGCAGCGTTAATTACGCCAGCTCCCTGCTGCACATGTGGGGATTCGGGAATACGTTTTGCTGTTTCGATGAGAATAGCTTTAACTTCTGGGGGTGTCAAACTTGAATTCACTTCTAGCATCTGTGCAATGATACCGGAAACAATCGCCGCCGCGACCGATGTACCTTCTACGTATTGATAATGGGCGTCAACGATTTTGTGTTCTCGGATGCGACCAAGCAATTTCGCATGAACAGTTTCAGATGGGGTGCTGACTTCGTTCCCTGAAAGCGCCAGATCAAATGCGCCTTGATGAAGAA
>CALBRY010000059.1 GCA_937927665.1 uncultured Chloroflexota bacterium | reverse complement strand
AGGTATGCAGCCGATCCCCCGATATTACGTGCCAATGTAGATGTTTTGACCTCCTCCTGATATGTCCCCAGATTCGTAACCACGCGGCAGGCTCCGTGCTCCGCCAGAACTTGCTGTGCCACCTCTCGAATAACCAACAGCAGCAAGTCATCGCCGGGTGCAAAGTCAGTCAATGACGAAATATGCACTTTTGGGATGACAACAAGATGTACAGGATAAGCCGGACGCGTGTGGCGAAACGCCAGAACACGCGCCGTTTCCTCTCGTGTGAAGGGGACGGTGTGCGCAGCGTGCCGATTTGTAGGGAGGAGCTAGGAAATTACCTCTAGGGCATCCGCTTCAATCGGAGTCCTCTCCCTCCAGCGGCTCATACGACGAGAGTGCAATCCGGTTGCCTTCGCAGTCCAGCACGTTGATGTAGCGCATGCCGTCACCCGTATCCACAACCTCGGTATCGACCGATCCACCCAATTCAGGAATACGCCTGATCGCGGTGTTCAGCATTTCATGCGTATCGACATGGAAATTGACGACCGCCCCGCCCGCAGAAGGCTTGTGCAGCGGGGACTTCACGAGGGAGACACCGGGATTGCGAACACTTTTGTCCGAAGGCAGCAGAACTGCAATCAGTGCGGGAGGTTCATCGTAGACCGGCGTGTCCGTTAAGCCAAACACCTCACGATAGAACCGCAAGGCACGATCCAGATCATTCACACAGATTTCGATCCATGACGGGTAAAGAGGAGGCATCACATGTCCTGTTTATCTCGTTTGTCTTGTGTCAGTCTACACCCGATCCACGCCGCCATTCTGCTTTTGTCGCACGAAGATGACGGTTACACCGCGCTCTGAATCGGATCACCGGCGCGCTGCACAACTTGACAACGACCTACTTCCCCGACGAAAACGACCGTCACTAACCTCACGCCTCTGACCCCCTAACCGGCGTCACGGTGTCGATCCAGTAGTTACGCGCGGCGGTCAGAGGCTTATCGACCCACACCCATTCGATCATCCTCTGTTCGCCTGTGTCATCCTCTATGTCGTTTGCCGCGCAATGTGCCCGGTTAGGCTATCCCATAAATGACCACCGATTTGGGCGGCAGCGTGATTATCGTCTGGTTCACGGCGATCGTCTCCGGCGTTGTACTGCGATCTGTGCCGTCTAGCTGCCACATCGCCGCGCCGGAATCAAGGATTTTCACCCATGAATGCGTCGTCTCTGGCAGGGTAAAGGTCTGAGTCTGTTCCAGACTCCAGTTTGAAAAGATGCGAATGGTTTCCGAGCGTTCGACGCAGACCACGCGATGTTCCACATCGGCAAACACATGGGTTGCATCAGGATCTGGATCGGTTAGCGCCTGCCGCGTGCGGCGCAAAGCGAGCAGTGTTTGATAGAACGTGTACAGAAGGGCATGTTTGCCGACGTGGCGCAGTTCGTGATTCAGTTTACTGCGCAAAAAAGTACTCTCTGCATCGGGATCAGGGGGTTCACCCTGCGCCTCAAGAAAGTACGCGTAATCGATTTTGCGCCCTTCGCGCACCGCCTTGACGAGGGCTGCATCGCTGAAATCAGCGAAGAACAAAAACGGCGCAGTTTCGCCGTATTCCTCCCCCATAAAGAGCATCGGCGTGGTGGGCAGGGTGAGCAGCACGCCCGCCGCAAGCTTCAAAGCTTCAAAATCTGCGAGATGAGATAATCGCTCGCCTAACATGCGATTGCCAACCTGATCGTGCGTTTGCAGGAACGTCACGAAGCGATCCGCCGGTATATCGCTGGCATCGGTGCCGTGTCGACGTCCCGCAACTTTAGAATAGCCGCCGGTGTGGACAAAGCGCGTCCGCAGCATTTTGACCAGCGTCGAGAAGTCGCTGTAATCGGCATAGTAGCCGTAGCTTTCTCCGGTCAGCATCACATGGGCACAGTGGTGAAAATCGTCCAACCACTGACCATCCAGTCCCGTTCCGCCAACATCACGCGGCAGCACAAGACGCCGATCACTCTTGTCGGTCTCGGCAAGCAGATGAATATTACGCCCATGCGCATCTGCCCATTCATTGACGCGAATTGCCAATTCATCCAGAAACGTCACCGCCGTGAAGTCAAGCAGCGCCTGTGCAGCGTCGAGACGTAAACCGTCGATGTGATATTCCTCCAACCAGTAAATCGCGTTATCGATGAAGAAGCGCCGAACTTCATCGCTTCCCCATCCATCAAAGTTGAGGCTGTCACCCCACGCGCCTTTGTAGCGATTGGTGAAGTACGAACCATAATCCCACAGGTAGTTGCCTTCGGGTCCCAGATGGTTGTAGACGACATCAAGGAAGACGGCGAGTCCATGCTCGTGTGCCGCATTGATCAGCGTTTTGAAATCGTCAGGCGTCCCGTAGACGTTGGAAGGCGCGTAGATTTGCACGCCATCGTAGCCCCAATTGCGCCGACCGGGACACTGCGCGACCGGCATGATCTCCAGTGTGGTGATACCGAGTTCGCGCAAACGCGGCAGATGCTCGATCAACGCCGTGAATGTTCCCTGCGGCGTGAATGTCCCGATATGCAGCTCATAGAAAATGGTGTTGCGCAAGGGCGGCGGGGTGAAGTCCTGATCGGTCCACGCGAACTGCAGATCCACGATCTGCGATGCCCCGTGTACACCCTGCGGTTGATAGCGCGAGGCGGGATCGGGGCGTTCGCGTTCATCATTGAGGCGATAGAAGTAAGTGTCGTTGACCTGTACCTGATCGATGATCCCGGAGAAATACCCATGATCCTGTGCCATCAGCGGTACACAGCGATCATCGCGCAGCAGATGGACTTCGACCTGCCTTGCAGCGGGTGCCCACACAAGGAATTGAGCGCGTCCATCACCAAGCCACCGCGCACCAAGGGAATATGTTGAAGTCATGACACTGATTATTCTTTCACTTCAGCACTGATTAAATGGCTGAAGGATGATCCAACACTCTCACCGACTTTGCAATCAAGAGATGGTCTACCCCAATCGAAATGAGGGAGACTGCGAAAAGGGTAGAGGTTCACAAGTTACAGAAGTATCCAAACGGGACGCTGAACACGAATACGAGAAGTGGAGCACCGATACGACCTACATTCCGGCTCTGGAAGGTTGGTTGTATCTGGTGACGGTACTGAATATCTTCACACGACATGATTTGCACAACCCGGATGATGACGGGATCGCAAACCACCACGCTCCACGCTCATGCAACCATGACATCTGCCGCCTGACACCAGAGCGCGTTACACTCTCGCGGCTCAACCCTTTTGGCGAGGGGCTCTCGTCCGAACAACTGGAGGGTGCGGTTATGCGTTTCTTCGTACAGCTTTGTGGGCTGTTTGCGCTCTTGTGTTTTTCCCTTCCCGCCGCTGCCCAAGCAGAGGTTTCACCGGAGATTGTGACTCTCACTGCCGCAGACGGCTTGGTCATGGTTGGCGATTTTTATCGACTGCCAGATGATGATGCACACCCTGCCGTCGTACTGCTGCATGGTTCAGGAATCTTTCGCGCCGAATGGAATCATTTTGTGCTGCCGCTCCTAGAGGCTGGCTTTCATGTGCTGAACGTCGATCAACGCGGGCATGGTGAGACAGGCGGCAGACGCGACCTCGGCATGATGATCGAGGATACCCAGCTTTGGATCACGTGGTTGAGTGCGCAACCGGGCGTACAGGAGAACGGTGTGGCGACGCTCGGAAGCAGTATGGGCACGGTTCCGGCATTGGGCGCATGTGCAGCGATTTCCGCCTGCTACACCGCGATCATGGCATCTCCCGGTGATTTTCCGCTCCTGACGGACGAAGTCTACGCCCAAATGGAAAACCGCTCAGTGCTGTTCCTCGTCGGCCGGGATGACAATGTGCTGTATGACACGCGCCATATGTTCGAACGAACGACAGGTGAAGCGGCACTCCACATTTTCAATTCAGCGGTGCATGGAACCTCTCTCTTCTTAGAACGCAGCCCGCATCGGGAGGTTGCTACGCATGTGGTGATCGACTGGTTGACCGACCATCTTCCGGCACAGCCGTAATCATGTGAGTGGCAGCGGTCCTGCCTGAAGGCGCGCCGATGCCTCCACTTCGGACAAGCCTATCAGGCTTTCGATCCACCATGTCGCCCCTGCTGCCTGCCACTCAAGAAATGTTTCCCGCTGCCGCGCGGGTGTCAGTGGATCGGACTTCCCCTGTATCACGATGTCAAACGGAGTCGTGAGTGTGCGCTGTGCGTGCACAAAGTCGCGCACTTCACGCACATCGGCAGGGGTCACGTCTGCGCCTTGCTTCTCTAGGATCACCCCATCACATTTCAAGATGCGCTGCATCGATTTGTGGTGCGGATAAATACCAACCACCCACAAGGGGACGCGCGGCTGCTGCACGGGTGGCGGCGGATAATGCATCTCGTCCAGCAGTGTGAGTTTGAGGTGATAGTGCTTCCCTGCATAATCGAACGGTTTGTGCTGATAGAGCCTTGTCAGAATGTCGATGCTCTCGTCCAGCATCTCGGCACGCGCATGGGTATCAGTGACTTCATCGGGGAAACTCTGCCAACCCATCCATACGGCACCTGCTCCCAATCCCAGAATCAAACGCCCCTCTGAGAGCCGATCCAATGCCACCGTCTCGCTGGCAACTTTCCACGGGCGGCGGAGCGGCATCGGAATAATCAGGGTGCCTAAACGAATTCGCTGCGTGACCATTGCAGCGGCAGCGAGCGCAATCATCGGGTCTTCACACCAGATGGCATCGCCCACAAAGCAGCCGTCCCACCCGGAGGCTTCAGCCACTTGGCAGAGCCTTGCTGTTGAGCGTGCCGAACCGTAGGGCAGCGCGAGTCCAAATTTCATCGTTCACCTTCTTCTACAGTGTATTCGTAAATGACAGGTCTCTTCACACTACATGATTTGCATAATCCGGATTATGACGAGATCGCAACCGCTAGTTCGCCTGTCAAGGTCGGGAAACAGCTTCCTCGGTTATCGCGAAAATTGATCAGGAAGGCTGCAAGCTCAGCGATAAGGAGCGACGCAATGTGTTCAGTATGCTCACTTTGTTGAGTCGCTTACGGGGAGCGGCGAAAATGATATGAAAGTGGTATGGTCGTTTACTCCCGCATGGATATTTGCCCTTGACCAACGAGTAATCAGATGAGTTCGTTGAACAGTTCCTTCTCTTCGCGGTCACGCGGGTGTGCTCGCCGCACATGGATCGACATGCACATCCGGTCACGCCGCCCCACCGTCGAAGAAGTCGCAGATGCGCCGCCGATCTACCTGACCGATCATTGTCAGTCATGTCGCTGGCTGACTCAATGCCAGTCAATTGCCCATGCCGAAAAAAGTGTCACCCTGCTCAACGGAATTTCGCGCCAATCGTGGGAGTCACTCATCGCAGCGGGAATCACCAGCGCCGAACACATCCTTGAGCGCACGCCCGAACAACTGATCCAGTTGAAAGGAATCGGCAAGGCGACAGTCAAACAGATTTATGCCAGCGCGCAAGCACTCGCGCGCGGCGAAGCGGTGCGGCTTGCTCCAATTCCCGACGAGATCACGCGCCCAGCGATCATGCTCGATATCGAAACCAGCCTGAATTATGACGAAGCCAATCAGCCGTGGTCGTTCGGCTGGAGCGATTTAAGCGGCACTTTGCGCAATATGATCGTCGCCCGCTTCTTTGATGGCGATCAATTGGTGCTGCCTACCGGTCAGCCCGTCGATATTATCCCGCATTATCTTGACGGGTGGCGTATCCTCGCGGAATATGCCCAAGCGCACGACGCGCTGATTTATCACTGGAGCGGCTTTGATGCGAGCGTGATGCAGCACACTGCCGCGCCGGAAATTGTCAGTGTGCTTGCGCCGCGAATGCGCGACTTCTTGCAGGTGTTCAAAACGTGCGTCATGCTTCCCGTGCGCGGGCGCAGCATCAAAACGGTCGCAGCATATCTCAATTACGCCTATCCACCAGAATCGAATTACGCGCAGGCGTGGAACGATTATCAAGCTTGGCGGATGGAAAATGACCGCGATGCTCTGGCGCGTGCCGTCGCGTATCAGCTAGCTGACGTGGAAGCGATGATCGTTGCGCGTGACTGGCTGCTCAGGTCACCATGAGCAGCACCTGTGCTGGGAGTACTCCTTGTTCGGCGTGTCCTTGGATTACAACACCATCGGAAACACCACCAGCACGCCGACCAGTACGCCCATGATCACCTGTGTGATTGCGCGTGATCATCCGCGCCCATAACATCAAAATTAACAGCGCCGTGAAGCACAATCAGTATCACCGGATTCGCCCGCTTGCCAAGCATCAGCAGCCCGGTGAAGCATCCTGCTGCGACTGTAAGGCTAAACGATTTATCCAAGCTTGATCCGCCAAATACCGCTTCACGCGTACATGCGCAGGTTGAGGTGACAAATGGTACTCTACGCGGTACACACGCCGGGATATGATGAAAGTGGGTCGCATTTGAGTGGTTTATAGAAAACTTGATAATCAAATAGTGAGAATTAGAATGACCGTCCCCCTAGCAAAACTCCTCGAATGTTCTGCTGCCCGACACAAACATCTTTGTCCCCGTCAGGTCTTGGGTGTGCGGATGGGGTTCCTCGCCGGGCAGCTTATGCAGCTCTCACTGCCTCAATCAAATAAACGTCTGATTACAATCGTTGAAACCGATGGTTGTTTTGCCGACGGGATCGCCGTCGCAACGGGCTGCGAATTAGGACACCGGACACTGCGCTTGGTCGATTTTGGAAAAGTCGCCGCGACTTTTATCGACACAGTCACCGAGGACGCCTTTCGCATATCCGTGTGCTGCGAAAGCCGCGAACGCGCTGCCGCCCTTAACGACCACAATGCGAGCCGGTGGCAAGCTTATCTGGATGCATATGAGGTGATGCCAGCGGACAAGCTGTTTGTCGTTCAGCCGGTGAAACTCCTGTTTTCAATCTCTCACTTAGTCAGCAAGCCGACGTACCGCGTCGTGTGCGCCGAATGCCGTGAAGAGATCTTCAACCAGCGTGAAGTCGTCGTTGAGGATCGTGTTCTCTGCGCCGCTTGTGCAGGAAAAACCTACTACACCTCTGAAGCACAGTTAGATGCCGAGGCGTTCCCGCCCGCAGTTGTTGGAGTACCATAACCTGATGAACGATGTGAGCGTCGCCATCCTTGCTGGTGGACAATCACGGCGAATGGGCACCGATAAGAGCTTTGTTAAGCTCAATGATAGACCGTTGATCGAATGCGTCCTGCAGCAAGTCCAGACCCTGAAACTTCCCCTATTCATTGTTACCAACAACCGCGAACAGTATGAAACGCTCGGATATCCGGTTTTTCCCGATGTTTTTCTTGGCATGGGATCACTGGGCGGTATTTACTCGGCAGTTCATCACAGTTCAACGGCATATACGTTATGTGTCGCCTGTGACATGCCGTTTTTGGTGCCGGAACTGCTCCGCCACTTGATCGAGCTGCGCCACGACTATGACGCGGTTGTTCCGGAAGTCAACCGCCGTTTGCAGCCGCTTCATGCTGTCTATAGTGCAGCTTGTCTGACTGCGCTCAAGGCGCAGCTTGAGCGTAACGAGCTTGCCATCTACACCTTGTTCCACGCGTTGAACACACGCGTCGTCTCGCAGAGCACACTCGTGCATTTTGATCCGGATCTGCGGTCTTTTGTCAACGTGAACACGCCTGACGATCTTGAGGCGGCGCAGCGTGTCGAAGATGAGTCATGAGCGAGCGTGCACTAACAACCGATCTGACTGAAACTTGGCTGGCTGGACTCGTCAAAGTGAGCCGCCGGATCGCCGACATGGATGATGTCGATGCGGTGCTCCGCAGCATCGCTGCAATCGCGCGCGAACTCATGAATGCGGATACCACATCGCTTGCGCTGGTCGAATCGCAGGAGCGGCTCGCGCTGCGATTTCAGGCTGATTCCACTGGAGATTTCCAGCCGGAGGCAGAGTGGATTACCGCCCCGGTGATCCGGTCAGCCCTCGAAGCGCCGACTGCCTTTTGTTATTCACCTTTGCCCGAAGATCCGCCGTTAAGCTGGTCATGCGCCGGTAACCTGTGGCGTGTGTCGAATGCCGCGCTCATGCCGCTCCTACTGGATACGATTCCGATCGGGGTGCTGTG
>CALBRY010000058.1 GCA_937927665.1 uncultured Chloroflexota bacterium | reverse complement strand
TCAAGGCGCAGATCGTCACGCAAGATCGCGACACGGCGATGTTGTACTATCGCACCCTGCTCGACTTGAACGCGCCGAAATGCGCGCTCGTGATGTCCACCAGCAAGGACGATGCGAACAAGCGCGACTGGCTGGCGTATGCCGGGGAGACTCACCAGCAGGAGCAGGTCAAGGCGCAATTCCTCAGCCCCGACGATCCGCTCACATTTGTGATCGTGTGCGATATGTGGCTGACGGGCTTCGATGCGCCCATCGAACAGGTGATGTACCTCGACAGCCCGCTCCGCGAGCACAACCTCTTACAGGCGATTGCCCGCGTCAACCGGACGTTCGGCGACAAGAAAACCTATGGGCTGGTCGTCGATTACTGGGGCATCGCTGCCGATCTCAAGACCGCGCTGGAGATGTTCAATCCCGACGATCTCAAAGGCGTGATGAAGCCCATCATCGATGTGCAGCAGCTCGCGGAGCGTCATCGTGAGGCGATACGCTTCTTTGAAGGGATTGATCCGGGTGGTATTTATGCCTGTGTTGCCGTGCTCGAACCGGAGAACATTCGCGCCCAATTCGATATTGCTTTTCGCGCTTTCTCCGCTGCTATGGACATGATCCTGCCCGATCCGGCAGCCAATCCATACCGTGCCGATTTCGCATGGCTGGCAAAGATTCGTCAGCAGGCGCGCAACACCTATCGGGAAGAAAGCTACGAACTTAGCGCACTCGGCGCGAAAGTCCGTGTGCTGATCGATGACGCGATCCGCTCCAGCGGCATGGAGCACCTACTGCGAGAACCGCTCTCGGTACTGGATGCGCGCTTTCTTCAGTTTGTGGAAAGCTTCGGCACGTCACGCAGCCAAGCACAGGAAATCGAGCACGCGATCCGCCACGAACTCCGCATCCGTTTTGAAGAAAATCCGGTCGTATATGAGTCGCTGCGCAAGCGACTGGAAGAATTGATCGCGCTGCACCGCCAGCAGCGGATCACCGATCTCGAACTGCTCACCGGAGAAATTCAGCTCCGCGACGAGATGATCGAATTGCAGCACGGCGATACCGCGCACAATCTGCAAGTGTATGAGCGTCCATTCTTCAATACGCTTCAACCCATGATTGGGGATGCGGCAAGCGCCGCCGAACTCGCGCGTGATGTGGTCACCTGTTTGCAGCAGCAGGTCGTAATCGACTGGACAAGCCGCGAAGCGGTCAAGCGCGAAATGAGGCGGCAGGTGACAGATCTGCTGCGCAAGCGAGGTATTTCCAATGAGGCGGTTGAGGTGCTTGCGCCCAAGCTCATTGCGCTTGCAGAACAGTGGCTGCGCGCCTGATCAGACGAATAAACTTGGACCGTTGACCCGCAGCCATTCGCGGCGCTCTTCGTAATCGGACAGAATCACGCGCACCTGCTCCCAGAATGCCGGGGAATGATCCGGAATGAGCAGATGAGACAGCTCATGTACCGCGATGTAATCGACAATCCACATTGGGGCTAAGACCAACCGCCAATTCAGATGAATCGTGCCCGATGGTGTGCAGCTTCCCCAACGCCGATCCAGATCTATCACCGCAGCCTTTTCGGGATGCGCGCCAAGCTTCGGCGCGTAAAATGCGACCTGCTCAGGCAGTTTCATTTCTGCTTGTCGGACGTACCATGTGCGCAGTGTGTCACGAACGGCGGCGCGGCGCTCTCCGGGGGGCAGTCCCGGTTTGATTGTGACCACGAGCTTGTTCTGCCTCAACACGACAAACGGCTTGCGCTCTGCCCGCTCTTCGACGATTAATTCATGTAAATAGCCCAGCAGCGGAAACTTCTCACCGGATACGTATTCTTTCGGCGGCGCGGTGGGTGTGACCATTTCAAAGGAAGCGCGCTTTTCGAGAATCTAGCGGATTTTCTTGCGGAGTAATGCATCGACTTCTTCTGCGGTGGTCGAAAGCGGCGTGATGATCTCCAAGCCATGTTCCAGATCGTAAGCGATCACGACTGCTTTTCGGTCAGTCCGCGCGAACCACTGGTAATGGATTTGCTCAGTGCCGTAGTGCAAAATGTTGTTCATGCCATCATTCTAACTGATGGCTGGTTTTTGACTGAAACCCTCATACGCAATCGACTGCAATTCGTCGTCATGAAATTTGCTCCAATGTCGTCTTGGTGATGGATGCATCTCAGCGAAGTTCATTTTTGAAGCATTTACGTTGCATGCGTAATTAGGTTCTTTGAAAGGCTCTTCGGCAGAATGCCCACAATGAGTAGGTTGGACAATTAGCACTTTCATTCTCCAAAAT
The DNA here is from genome assembly GCA_937927665.1 of uncultured Chloroflexota bacterium. Lineage (GTDB taxonomy): Bacteria > Chloroflexota > Anaerolineae > Aggregatilineales > Phototrophicaceae > Flexifilum. The sequence continues at coordinate 1,260 of CALBRY010000058.1, read as the reverse complement.
AAGCACAAAAAGATTTTTCATGGAATAACGAATAAAATGTAGAGTAGTATAGAACAGGGTATAGCTATGTCTTTGGACAATAGCTCCGAACTAATGTGGTGGGTTTGCGCCGCTGAATCTTGGCACCTTCTGGAGTATGGATTATGGGACTGTTTGACATTTTCCGGGTTGGCAAACTGAAAGCAGATCTGAAAAAAGTCACTAAAGAAAGAGATCAGCTAAAGGCTGCCATGTCCGTTGTTGAGCGAATGGAGGCCTACGGATTAAAACGCGCGATCGATGCGCTCATTCTCCGAAAAAAACGAGCGACCGATGAAGCAGAAAAAGAAGAAGCTGGGGCTGCTGAGAAGCGTAAAGCTCTTAATCAGCAGATTGCAGATCTGAACCAGACCATCTCCCTCAAACAACAATCTATTGTAACCCTCGATGATGAGATTCTTCTTCAGTCCTTCGGTTTCTATCAACCGAAATACGATGTCGCCTCATCTGAACTCTACAAAGCGAGACTTGACAGAGTTCGCGCGCAGCAAGGCGAGATGATCAAATCCGGCGCAGCCGTCCATTCCTCGACCTCATGGACTGTAAATAACAGCGCGAAGGAAGGTGCACGGATGATCAAGGATTATGTGAAGTTGATTCTGCGCTCCTTCAATAACGAATGTGATGCAAGTATGGTCAACGTGAAGTTCAATAATGTGGCTTCGATTGAAAAGAAAATAAGAGCCGCATTCGATGCCCTAAACAAACTGGGCGCGACGATGACTATTTCGATCTCACAGCAATATCTCAGCTTGAAAATGCAGGAGCTTTATTTGGTATACGAATACGAAGGCAAAAAGCAAGAAGAAAAGGAAGAACAACGCCGTATTCGTGAGCAAATGAGAGAAGAAGCAAAACTCCTTAAGGAGATTGAAGATGCCAAGCTGAAACTCGAAAAAGAAGAGAAACACTTTGTTAGAGCATTGAGTACCATTGATGAGCAGCTACAGCGCGCCACAACGGATACTGAGCGTAAAGTATTAATCGACGAAAAAGCAAAAATCGAACTGAAACTAGGTGAGGTTACTCAAAGTATGCTCACCGTCAAAAAACGCGAACAGAATACGCGCGCTGGATATGTATATGTTATCTCGAACATCGGCTCGTTTGGTGAACACGTCTACAAAATCGGCGTGACCCGTCGGCTTGATCCCCCAGAGCGTGTCGATGAGTTGGGGGGTGCTTCGGTTCGCTTCGAGTTAGATGTCTACGCCATGATAT
>CALBRY010000057.1 GCA_937927665.1 uncultured Chloroflexota bacterium | reverse complement strand
GGTGACAAAAAGTCTTCCAGATGAACCTTCTTTTTGCTACTGTCGCCCCCTCAGCTGCTTCAGCGGGGAGGGGTCGGGGGAGGGGTTATATTTCCCCTGCCAGTGCGCCAGCGGGGGAGGGGTTACTTTCTCCCCCCCGCGTGAGCGAAAGCTCAATGTGTCCCCCTAAATAACAAACGGAATCAGCCATTTCGACTTGCGTTTGTAGTCGGCATACTGCGGATAACGGGAGAGCGATTTGTCCTTTTGCCGCATATTCGGCACCCAGATCAGCGCAACGATCACAAAGATAACGGCGAGCGGGAGCCAGTGCATCGCAAGCAGTCCATAGCCGACATAGATCAGCAGTTCACCAAAATAGTTGGGATTACGCACCCGCACCCACAACCCGTCTTGCAGCAGTGTCCCCGGTCGCAGACTAATCACCATATGTTTCTGCATATCCGATGTGTAGTGCAGGAAGATTCCCAGCGTGTACAGGACGATACACACCGCGATATACCAGTACGGCGCTTGTGTGCCGCCGCTCATGATTAGCACTGGCGTGATCCAGTACAGCGCCAGCGTGCCAAACAGACCGATCCCCTGTACTAAACTCACAGGCGCTTCCCACCGTTTATCAGGGAAAGTTTGGCTTTTGATCAACCAGATCATCCCATACGTGCCATGAAGCGCCAAATAAACCCACGCGGTCGGATTCGACCATTGATCATAGGCTGCCATCAATCCGAGGACGACGAACGTCGTCAGGAATTTATGGGTATCCACAAGATGCCGCTGTTTTAACTGCATGAGGTGAACTCCTTTTGTTGATCGCGTTATCAACTGGATCGCGCGCACCACTGCGCCAATGTCGTCGATGGTGTTCCCAGAATCTGACTCGTTAATGCAGGGCTGCCTGTTTCCCCCACAGTTTCCGTCAGTTCCATCAATTCGATCACATGCGTGAGACTGCCCTTCATGAACAGTCGGTTCATCGCTTTCATCATCCAGAACGGCGTCATGGACACCTTGATCGATGGATCGACCGAGCGCACATAAATTTCTGTCGCTTCACGCAGCGTCAGCGCTTGCGGACCGTATACATCTAGGCGTTGATTCGCCGCCGCCGGGGTTTGCAGCGCTTTGACCACGAGAGCGGCGTAATCATCCGCCGCCACAAAGCGAAATTTCTTCGTCGCCGCCCCCATCACCGATGCCCGTTTTCCGCGCACATTCAGCGGCAAACTTTCCATGAAAAATGTCGGTTTAAAAATCGTGTAGGGTACGCCCGATTTTACGATCGCTTCTTCTGCCGCCCATTTCGCCCCTTCTTGCGGAACATAAGTCGTTTGAGCAGAAACCAGCGCGCCGGAAAGATATGTCAGGCGCTCAATACCCTGTTTAGCCGCCAATTGAGCGACCCGCGCCGTACCTTGATGCTCAACCTGCTCAAAGTCTTCCAGCGTCCGCCCTTGTAGAGACACATGAACAGCAGAGCACCCGGTCAGCGCACTCGAAACGCTCGCGCTGTCCGTAACATCCCCGCGCACGATTTCAACAGAATTGTGAAAGCGTTTTTCAGCGCTGGCAGTATCGCGGGCGAGAACCCGCACCTTCCAACCCGCCTCAATCAAATGATGCACGACGGGCGCGCCGAGCATCCCGGTTGCACCGATAACAAGGATTTTGCGATCTGCGGTTGTCATGACGAAGCCTCCAATGAGTTCTCAAGTACGAAGTGTAAACGCATCATTCCTCGTGAACACTGTTCACGTCTGTGCAAAAAAAGAGCGAGAGGCTGTAGGGGCTATCCATAGCCGCGAAAAAACATCTCCAGCGCACCTTCTAACAAACGGTTGATGCGCTCCGCATCGAATAGAAAGCTCATCGTAATCCCCAACGCCACGATGCCATGCAGCATAGCCCACCACGCATCGCTCATCGCAACCGGATCACCCGCTCGAAACACACCCGTCTGCACCGCCGCCGCGAAAACTTCCTGATATTCCGAAAGCGCCTTTAGCCATTCCGTCGCTTGATCCTGCCGGGATTTGAAC
>CALBRY010000056.1 GCA_937927665.1 uncultured Chloroflexota bacterium | reverse complement strand
CGCTGATGCTGGTGATATTGACGATGCGCCCGTAACGCTTACGCATCATCGAACGTACAGCGGCTTTGCTCACCAACCATGTGCTGCGGAGGTTGGTCTGAACGACGGTATCGAAGTCTTCAGCTTTCATCAGCATGATCACATTATCGCGGGTGGTTCCGGCATTGTTGACCAAAATATCGATCTTGCCAAAGCCATCGATCGCCGCCTTAATAAGCGCGTCCGCATCTGCTTCCTGACTTACATCCGCACGAACTGCCAATGCTTTCCCGCCCATGCCTTCAATTTGGGCGACGACTTCGTTTGCCGCATCAGCGCTGGCATTGTAGTTCACCACAATCGACGCGCCGCGTTTGGCGAGTTCTAACGCAATCCCGCGCCCGATCCCCCGACTTGCTCCGGTCACAACTGCGATTTTACCTTCAAACGTCATCTTCATCGTCCTTTTTTGCGGCATCAGCGGAGTGGGTGATCTAGCGCCCCGCCCATCCCAAGAGCAGAATTTGACCGCGCAAGCCGCTGGTCAGGTTGCCAATATATGCCCCGTTGCTGTTGGCGACGTACACATCGACGCGCCCATCAACACGCGGATTAATACCAGTGTATGCAATATACCGTCCATCTGGCGAATATTGAGGTTCGCACATGCTCGGCGGTGGGCTGGCGGCTGTCACGACATTGAGCGTTGACGTGAGCACAAGTGCGCCGTAAGGACACTGTCCGTCACGTCCGCCGATGGCGATTCGACTGCCATCCGGTGAAAAATCCGCCGCGATCCCGTAGCGGCTGAATGTGAAGGCATTTGAGCGCCCAACTTCGCGCCCATCAACGGTGGTGACGACTAACTCTGTTGAGGTATCGGATGCGGATTGATAAAAAACGAGTCCGCCGGTGGGTGCAAAAGTTTCGCTCAACTTGACCAGATCATTTGCGCCGACGCTTTGGAGCGGTGCTTCAGTGCCGGAGATGATGTCTCCCATCCAAATCGCGCGCCCCTGATCGCCCAGAATCGGATCGCCGACGGCGTAAGCAACTGTGCGAGCATTTATGAAGATCGGCTGTTCGGTTACATACTGCTCCCCGACCTGAATCACCGTACCTGTGACCGTATCGAGGACAAAAACGTTGCCGCCGAAGGGCGGAAGCGCGCCCGTTCCATCACATGTGCCGGGTTCACCCGGTCGCCAACTGGGGCAGGTATTGCGGTCGCTGAGAAATGCTAGATAACGCCCATCCGGCGACCATGCCGGATAGAAATCAAACGCGCCGTGCGGAGTCAGATTGACGGGATTCGAGCCATCGCGCCCGATCGCGTAGATATCGAGGTCATACCCGGAATCGAGCGCGATTGCCAAGCGCGCACCATCCGGACTCCAGACGGGCGGGCTAAAGATGTTTTGCTGGATCAAGCTGGTGATAGGCAGCACGCGCCCGTCGATACCGATCTGCATATCGATCACGTACAACCCGCTCGGTCTGAACTCACCGCTTTCCTGTACGCTTCCCGCGGGGCGCAGATACGCGACCGCATCGCCGCTGGGTGCGATATAGATTTGATCGCCTGTTGCGCCTGTCGTCACGGCAACCGGAATTGGCGCTCCCGGTGTGAGGGGATTAACGAAATACAATGTTTGTGTATCGTTGACCGGCTGAGGTGTGCCGCTCACATTTTCGCGGTTGTTGAAATTGACAAACGCGACCATGCCCGCTGATAGCTGGTTAAGAATGCCGGAACCGTCGAAACGCTCCCAATTATCATACAAGAAGCCTACCACCGGACGCGGAGTCGTCGTGGGCGGTGCAGCCGGAGTCAACGTTGGTGTAATCGTAAACGTTGGAGTGATTGTTGGCGATTCAGTCGCGGTCGGGGTGCTGGTTGGAGTCAGAGTGAGCGCGAGTGTACTGGTTGGGGACAGCGTTTCAGTCGGTGTCTGCGTCGGCGGGTCAGCGGGCGTTGACGTAGGGGAAGGCGAGGCGACGAAATTGCACGCCGCGCACAAGAGAATCAACAGCCATAGGATTCTTGCCATAAGCAGAAGTCATCACTTTTGGGTATCCGAAAACGTCACGACAAGATACCACAAAGGGACTTAACCAGCTACCACGAACCCCCTACGATTTCTATTCGACTTCATCAAGAGTAGGTAATCATGGTGATCACCTACTCTCGAACGCGTGAAATCATAAACTGGGGCAGTCGATAGAACAGCTTGAAAACGTTTCTCCGGGTTCACAGATGTAGTTACCGCAGACAGTAGGCATATCGACTTCAACGGTTACGGTCGCATTGGATGCGCGTCCATCCGTAAACGCCATGATGAATATAAATGTTGTGGTCTGACTCGGGCATTCTTGACGGCTTCCGTTGAGCGGCACAGGCAGCCCGTCAATATTGGAATAGCTGACTTCGCCCGTTTGATTGACACCCCATGTAAGCGTTGTGCAGCCTCCATATGGGATACGCATTGGATTCGCTGTCATGAACGCGGTGAGAGGCGCGTTAGAAGTGCCTGTCGCAGTGGGAACATTAGGAACGTTAGGCGTTGATGTCGCAACCGCTGGCGGCGGTGAAACCGCGCGCGGTACACGGATCGTCTGACCTGCAAGAATCGCAGCGGGGTTGATGATACAGTTGCCAGCGGCGAGTTCTTGAAGCGGAATACCAGCACGCCCGGCGATGCCTCCGAGGGTATCCCCCGGTGCGATGCGATAGTTAAATGTCCAATCGGTGCGAGGCGTACAGTCTCCAACAGGTGCAGCATCCGCCACAATCGGATTAGGAATCGTGATTTGACGCTCAAGGAGACTCAGCGGGAGGCGGTTCATCTCTTCTGCGTCAAATGGGCGCACAACACCGGGCGGTTCAACCACCGTGACGCCATTTTCACCACCGAGCGGCATCCAGACTTCAGAACCCGGCGTCAGGACTCGTTCTTGCCCAAAAGCGGTGATATGCCCTTCACCTTCAAGCAGGCTGATGATCATCTCGTTACCGCCCGTTGCAGTCAGGTGAGCGGTTGAGCCGAGGACAACATCCGCGCCGTTGATGCTCATCCGCACCTGCTGATTCGCGGGAGATTGAATGAGCAGACCGGACTGCGGCATTTCTTCACAGGTAATTGCTCCGACGCGTGTCTCAACGGTGAATGCACGCATTGAGCCAAGCGGATTGTTCAATGTTGTATCGCCAAACAACAGGAACGTGACATTTTCGCCGGGAAGGGCGGCGGGCAAATTCACCTGTGCTTTAAGCAAGGCGATACCCCATGTTCCAGCGGCTGAATTGTAGGGCGATGTGACGATCCGGCGAAGCGACGTTAAATCCGCCACATCGCCAACAGATGCAAACGCAATGCTGCCGGGCTGCAAATTAGGTCGCAGTTCCACGTTTACGAGCGTATTGCCGTAACACGCTTGATTGCGTCCAACCTGTAGACAGCCCGCACTCACGCGCTGGAGCGCCACTTGGACATCCTGTCCACAACTTGCTCCGGCGATCTGCTCAACCGGGGCGGGCTGCGCTGGGGATGCCGATAACGCAAACCAGAGCACAAAGCTGAACATAACGCTCAAACGGCGTGCCGCGATGAAGAACTTTTGTCGATTGTCCATAGAGGGTGCCACCTGCATTTAGATGCAACGTACTTTCAGGATAGTCAAGAATGGCGGCACGTCAAATGGCGGTGCAAACAAAAAGAGCGCTTTCGAGCGCTCTTTACTCTAATCATCATCATCGTCGTCGTCATCGTCATCACCGCCTCCCGGTGGACAGTCAATGCGGCATTGACCGGGATTTTCGCCGTATTGTGATTCGCAGATACCGTTTCCACAGGCGCCGCCATCACCACTGGGGGGACAATCGATGAGGCACAGACCGGGATTCTCTCCTTGCTCGCGCTCACATAAGCCGTTTCCGCACACGGCTGAGGTGCTAGACCCGTCTCCGGGTTGTGGCACAGGTAAGTATGTCGATTGTGACGGGGGAGATTGACGAATCTCGACCGGAACGGCGAGTCGCTGACCCAATACGATAAACCGTGCATCTAGAATGCAGTTCGCCGCCGCCAATTCTTCGACGGTCACGCCTGCTTGACCTGCGATCCACGACAGCGTATCCCCCGGACGCACGACATACTGATAAATGTAGTGGGAAGGCGTAGGGCAAACGGTGGTTTCGCTGTCGAATGAGGAGAGCGGAATCGGGTCGATGCCAGCCCAGTCGCGCTGCTCGATCAATTGCAGCGGCATCTGATCAACTTCATCAAGCGAGAAGGGGCGCGGCGCACTGGGAGGCGCGATCACGGTATATCCATCGTCACCGCCGAGCGCCATCTCAGTTTCCGTACCGGGGAGGAGTTCTTGAGTGGTATCAAAGGCGCGGATTTCTGCCGATCCTTCGAGGAGGCTGATCGTCATTATGCCGCCTTGATGCGCTGTAATGCGTGCTGTTGAACCCAGCCTTACCTCTGCGCCGTTGATTGTGATTTCAATGATAGTATCCGCTGGAGATTGAACGATGAGTGCCGATTCGGGGATGCCATCGCAGAGCACCGCGCCGACTCTGATTCGCACAGAAACGGCGCTCATTGCCGGTGAATCAGCGCTGAGTGTCGTGTCTCCAAAAAGCAGGAAGGTTACATTTTGACCGGGCAGCGCATCCGGCAGATTGACTTGTGCCCTTAGCAGTGCGATTCCCCATTGATCATTTGTTTGATCATATGGGGAGGTGCTGATACGCTGAAACGCGCTGAGGTCAGCGATATCCCCTGCGGATGAAAAAGTAAGACGATCGAGTGGCACATTGGCGCGTGGTTCAGCGATGATCTCACGGTTGCCATAGCAGGCTTCGTTTCGCCCAAGGTCGCGACATGCGTTACTTACACGGTCAAGTGCAGCGCGAACCTGCGCTGAACAAACCGTGTTCTGATCTGGGGCAGCAATAACGGGGCGGGAAGCAATGCCGATTGCCAACAACATGCCAATCCCCACAATCGCACAAACAGCAATCAAAGCGGGTTTTGTTAATGTCGATATGCGCGACTGGTATTTCATGCTATCCTAACCCTTTTAGTATTTATTGCATCTTCAGGGTATCAGATTAACTACTTTGCGCCACACCCAATCAGCCTATTCAGTAAGCTCTGAATTGAGCATATAATAAGAGCCGCGTTTCTCCCCAAGCTTTTTCAAGATGTTCTTACTCACCAGATCAACCAAATCACGGCGGATTGTTTCCGGGTGAACATCCGGACATAGATCCTGCAAATCCCGGTTCGTGATCCTTGGACTGGATTGTAAATGGATCAGTGCGGCTTCTTGGCGCGGGTTAACGAGAATCCCCTTGTAAACACCGTTGAACGGCGAAATATCCCCACTCACTTCTTCAACTGCATCCGAAACCGGACGGTTGAACAATGTGACCCGAAAACCACCCGCCATCTCTTCAAATCGCGGCGGATACATTCCCTGCTGCGAAAGTAAATCGTAGACTCGATCTACGCCATATCCCAGACGTTCGATAAAGCGCAAGTCCGCGAGTACCTGAACGATGACAGGATTGCGCGAAAAACGCTCATCTTTGATATTCGTAATCGTAACCGGACCGGGTAGACCACCGGGGCTGGTTACCTCCAACCGATCACTAAAGATGAACAGGCGAATTTCGTTTCCGGCGATTCCGTAATCCCGATGGGCAACTGCGTTCACCACCAACTCGCGCGCAGCTTCCATAGGGTATTCGAACTGCTCATCCCTGACCATTGTGCTGCCAAGCGTGACATTTTTTCGCAGATGATCGTGAAGAAATGTTTCTGCTTTGCGGATTTGCTCCGGAAGCGTTCCCGAAATATCAAAGCGGGTAAATGTATCGCTCATCGTTGTTCCGGCGAAACGCACGGCTGTAATCACGGCGCTGCGCACAAAAGCGCCGGGATCGCGCCCAAACAGCAGAATACCCGCGTTTGTTGGGCGCAGTCGATCTTCTTGATGCGCCACACATCCGCGCTTGAGCAGAAGTTGTTCAGGTTCGCCCGCGACATTTAATCCGGCGGCGTAATGCTTCACCCGATCCCAATCGAGATCGTCCATGCTGGCGCCGCGTGCGATCTCCGTCTCGAACGGTGCATCGCCACGTTCGATAATCAAGCGGCGCAGTTCACGCGGCTTGAGCGCGGCATTTTCTGCCCCCTGACGAAACAGATAACGCCCATCGTGGGCGTACACATGCGGCATCCCCGGCGGAATATGGACAACAACAACCGGACGTTCGCGCAGATGCGTCGAACGCGGCATGGGAATGATCAGCGAGGGTTCAACACTGAGCGCGGCTTGCAGCACGCGGTCGATGGTGTTTTCAACATCTTTGACGCCTACCACCGTTCCGGCGGGACCCAACACGCCGATCACCAGTGTGCCGCCGTGGCTGTTCGCCATCGCGGTCAACGTACTGGCAATATGATCGATCGGCGCGTTATCGCTTAACCAATCCAGATGGGCGCTTCGCCCGGCTTTGAGCGTCAACCCTAATTCGGCTGGAAAGTCGGTCATTATCCCTTTTCGTCCCGCTCCTTATCGCGCTCATCACGTTCGCGGCGGATTTTGTCGCGCTTCAGTTCGCGCTGGGGCGGTTCGTACAAGACATGGGCGATCACCTGCTCCATCGATTCGACAAAGCTGATCTGCATATCCGAAAGAGCTTCTTTCGGGATGTCCTCAAGGTCTTTTTCGTTCCCTTTCGGGAGGAGCACCTTAAAGACACGCCCCCGCCGCGCGGCGAGTACTTTTTCCTTAATGCCGCCAACGGGCAGAATCTTACCGCGCAGTGTGACTTCGCCCGTCATGGCGAACTCGTGCCGGATTGGGCGTTCGGTGAATGCAGAGATCATGGCGGAAGCCAGTGTGATCCCGGCAGAAGGTCCGTCTTTGGGGACAGCGCCTTCCGGGATATGCACATGCACATCGAAATCCTCGAAATCATCATGCGGAATATCCAGCCCTTCCGCGATCGAGCGCAAATAGCTCATCGCCGCCTGCGCCGATTCCTGCATGACATCACCAAGCGATCCCGTCATCATGAGCGTGCCCTTGCCGGGAAGTACCTGAACCTCGATCGTCAGCACATCACCGCCGTAGGGTGTCCATGCTAATCCGGTTGCCACGCCCACCGAGTCGGTATCGTTGGCGCGCATCTCATCGAAGGGTGGCACACCGAGGAACTGACGGACGAGTTTTGCAGTCACACGGCGCGGGATTTTCTTTTCTTCTGCAACCAAGCGTGTGATTTTGCGGCAAATATTGGCGATCTCACGGTTCAGATTGCGGACACCCGCTTCGTAGGTGTATTCGCGGATCACCGTTTGCAGTCCTGCCGTCTCGAATTGAATCGAGAGATGTTCCAGCCCGTGTTCTTCCAATTGGCGCGGGATCAGGAACTTGCGGGCAATCGCGATCTTTTCTTCTTCCGTGTACCCATTGAGTTCGATGATCTCAAGACGATCGAGCAGGGCGGGCGGGAGCGGATCGAGTTCGTTGGCAGTGGTGATAAAAAAGACCCGCGAAAGATCATACGGCACGTCGAGATAGTGATCGCTGAAGGCGTGATTCTGCTCCGGATCGAGAATTTCCAGCAGCGCCGCCGCCGGATCACCGCGAAAATCTGCACCTAGTTTGTCGATTTCGTCCAGCACAAACACCGGGTTGATCGTTCCGGCGCGGCGCATGGTTTGGATCACACGACCGGGGAGCGCGCCAATATAGGTGCGGCGATGACCACGAATTTCGGCTTCGTCACGGACGCCGCCGAGACTGACACGCACAAAATTACGCCCCAATGCGGCGGCGATACTCTTGCCAAGTGATGTCTTGCCGACGCCGGGAGGTCCTACGAAGCACAGAATCGGGCTTGCGGAGCGTTTAGGCGCTTCCGGTTCGCTTGCGGTTTCAAGTTCTGGCGATTCGCCTTCCGGTTTGGGTGGCGGCACACGACTCGCAAGGACTTTCCGCACCGCGATGTATTCGAGAATACGCTCTTTGACTCGCGGCAGTCCGTAATGCTCCCGATCGAGTATTTCCTGAGCGCGCTGAAGATCCAGTTGATCGGCGCTCTGTTTTGCCCACGGCAGCGATGTAATCCAGTCAATATACGTCCGCACCATGCCAACTTCCGGCGCAAGCGGCGTCATGATTGCCAGCCGTTGAAGTTCTTTAAGCGCTTTTTCCTGAATATCCGGCGGAAGCTGTGCATCGGCGATCTGCTGGCGCACTTCGTCAAGTTCCTGCTGGAAGAAGTCGCCCTCGCCAAGCTCATCCTGTATCACGCGCATTTGTTCGCGCAGATACATTTCGCGCTGACTGCGATCCATCTCCAACTGCACTTGACTGGTGATCTCATCCTTCAATTCAAGGACGTTGATTTCCTCATTGAGAAGTTCTGCGACGCGATGCAAACGCGTTTCGGCGTCAAGCGTTTCAAGAAGCCCCTGACGATCTTCGAGCGTCAGCGCCAGCGTCGAGGCGATCAAGTCTGCAAGCCAACCGGGTGTTTCGGCGTTCAGCGCGTAGAGCAGTACTTCTTCCGGCACATGATCATTCATCTCGACCGCGCGCTGGAACATCGTCAACACGGTTTGCATCAGCGCTTCAGTGTTTTCAGTTTCCGAGTCTTGTTCTTCAAGGATGCGCGCTTTGGCGATCCAGTACGGCTCGGTCTGGGTAAGCTCGATTATCTCAACACGGCGGCGACCCTGTGCCAGTGCGCTTTGCATATCATCAGGTAGGCGGATCGTGCGTCCGACGGCGATTTCGACGCCAACCTTGAACAGATTATCCGGCGCGAAATCCGGTCTATCGGGATCAAGCAGGCTCACAGTGATCGCGGTGGCGCGATGCGCCGCCTCGATCGCCGCGCGCGCCGCCGGAGTCACCAGCGGAAGGGGGGAAATCACTTTGGGGAAAATAATCATGCCGCGCAGTGGAATCACTGGACGGACAATAATGCCGTCCGCATCCGGTTCGGCGTCATGGATGGTATAAAACTCGTTCATCCCTATGGAATCGGTCAACGCTGTCCTCTGTTCACCGTGAATCGGGTAGTCTGGGGTGTAATCCGTCCATTTTACCTTATCGACTGTCGTTTTTGTACCGTTGATCACAAAGGCGACATCTGGAACGCGGTCTGTTCTGAAGGGAACGCATCCGCTAGACTCGCTGTCGCATTCACTGTTGGAGAGTTGGAACAGCGCGGCAGTACGAGCAGAAAGAAGCATTGCCCTCTATGCGGATTCCTATTTGGTTGACCCTTCTCGCGGCGCTGGCAGCGGTCGCGGTCGTGATTCTCATTGGCGCGGTACTCCTCAATCCGCCGCGCGAATTGGTGACAGAAGTGGTGTTTGAGCCTGCGACGATCACCCCCAATGCCGATGGCATCGATGATGTGACCGTCATCAGCTACTCACTTTCTCGTCAAGCGTCGGTCAGTCTTACGCTGACAAGCGAAACGGGTGAGACGTTTCGTTTCCGGGAAAACGAATCCCGGTCAGCGGGTGATTATTCAGTCGCATTCAGCGGCGTGGTGGATGGTTACACGCGCCCCGATGAAACGATCGCGGGGGATGTCTTGCGCCGCCTGATCCCCGACGGTACTTACACATGGACACTGTCGGCGGTGGGCGAAGATGGTGAAACCGTCGAACAGACAGGTACATTCGTCGTCGCAGACGGGGATGCGCCGCTGCCCGAAATCATCGAATTTACGGTGTTCCCGACGGTGTTTACACCGAATCAAGATGGTATTTCGGATCGGACTCAGGTGAACCTGTTTCTGACGAAAGACGCACAGCTAGAAGTGTATTTGCAGCCTGTCGGCGGCGGTGCATTGATCTACATCCCGGAATTGATCGAAGAAACCGAACGCGGAAGCGCCGGACGCCATATGTACGATTACGATGGCGGTGTCGATATGGGGTCGAATCCGCCGCCGGATGGTGATTACACACTTGTCGCGTTTGCGCGTGACGCGGTGGGACAGGAAATTCAGCGCACCGTTGATTTCCGCATCGAGCAGGGCGGTAAACCATTGGCGCAGATCGTCGCACAGCCGAGCGGTGCAACGGTCGTTTTTACAACTGAACCCTATGAGGATCGTTTTTATACTGACCGCGACGTGATCGGCGATCTGGTCGATGTGCCGAGCGATCCCGATGATGTCCGGCTTACGACGATCATGATGCCGGTTGGCGATCTGCTGATCTTCCGTCTGACAGTCGAAAACTACAGCGATGTGCCGATTCGCACCAGCGGACCGCCGCCGGGTACGGTTTATGATTGGGATCAAGCGGACAGCACGTTCGGCTGGTTTGAAGAAGCGGGTGCGTGGCGTATCGGGATCGACTGCACGACGGCATCGCGTGACTATCCGTGGCGCTGGGCAATCGGTGACGCAGACAGCCTAGTCGAGGTCACTGATCCTGATACCGGAAACACCTATTATTATCTGCCGCCGGGAACGCGCAGCGTGGTCTGGGGTGCGATTCGCATGTCACGCATGGAAGCGCGCAATCCGCAGAACTGCTGGGCGGGTTTGATCCACGAGCAGGTCGAAATCGCCGAAACCAATCGCAATGTCGGCTCACGCGAAATCGAATTGATTCCCACCGAGACGCCGTAACGACATTTCCATGATGCCTCCTAATATCCAGCGAGTAGACTTGCCGCTGGATATAGGAGGCTCAAATTGGCGGATCAGGGTATGCCGCGCTAGTATTCCTCGTGATCATATTTGTCATTGTCGTTTGCGTTTATCCGAGGAGGGCGGTTGTGCGCGCTTTTCGTCATTCACAAGTTGTGTTCGCCTATGCGCTGTTGACCGTGTTTGCGGTGGCGAGCTGCCGAACGATTGGTCCGCCGCAGCCTACCGAAATCCCGACGGCGACCTATACGCCTAGATCAACGCCGCTCCCGACTGTTGCAACGCCTCCATCGCCCGGCACTACGGAAAATCCGATTCAACTGTTGTTTGTGCGTCCGGCAGCAGTATCACGCGGTGTGATCACGAATGCTGCGAATGATCTCGAAACGATCTTGAGCGAGACAACCAGTTTGTCGGTTGAAATCGAAATTGCCGAAACTGGCGCGGATGCGGTCGCCGCTTTGTGCGATTCTCCCGGCGGTGTTCCTGCGGCGGCTTGGGTTGATGGTGTTACGTACGCGGCGGCGCGCACCTGTGCCGAGCGTTCGCTTGCGGTTGTGCGCGAGGACGGAGCGGGCGCGGATGTATCGATTATCGTGCCGCAGTCGTCGGAAGCTGAGACGATCCGCGATCTAACTGGGGCGATATTCTGTCGTGTGAGCGTTGATGACTTGTATACATGGATTGTTCCGGCGCTGATCCTGCAAGCGAACAGCGTTTCACCAACCAGCCTGAGCGAAATCAATGATTACGAAGATCTGGGCGATCTGGTGAGCGCGGTTGCGGCGGGTGACTGCGATGCAGCGGGTATCAACGTTGCGGAACTGGAATCGGTTGGCGGCAGCAGTCGAATCCGCGAACTTGGCAGCCCGGAGCGCGTTCCGTACTCGATTCTCATGATTTCCCCATCCATCCCACTTGGGACGCGGACGGCGCTAAACGATGCGCTGATTGGTATGGCAGCGGATGCAGTAGAAGCTGAACTGCTTGATCCGCTTCTCGATCAGGTGCGTATCGCCGTCATCGGTGAACAAGAACTTGAAAGTTGGGATGCGTTCTTGCGCCGTACGCGGCTGGACTTCAGTGAAATGGCACGTTAATGCTTGATTTGGCAGTCATTATCGTCTCGTGGAAGGTGCGCGATCTCGTCGTCAACGCGATCCGCACCTTGCTCGATGACATACAGAGCAGCGGCTTAACCGCGCAAGTTTGGCTGGTGGATAGTGCTTCAAACGACGGCACTGTTGAGGCAGTGTCGGCAGCATTCCCCGATGTGCGAATCATCGCCAGCCAAGAAAATCTCGGGTTTGTGCGCGGGAACAACGCAGCGCTCCGTGCGATTGGTTTTGGCGGTGGTGCGGCTGATCTCCCCAACGCAGTGTATTTACTCAACCCGGATACGATCACAACCCCCGGCGCGACCCGCGCCCTTTACGATGCGCTGATGCGCGATCCTCAGCTTGGCTTGGTGGGGGCGCGGTTAAGCTATGAGGACGGAAGTTTTCAACATGGAGCATTCGCGTTTCCCGGTCTGCGCCAGCTTTGGGTTGAATTCTTTCCAACACCGGGACGCTTGATCGAAGGACGGTTTAACGGTCGCTACCCACATCATTTGTACGAACAAAACAATCCATTCCCCGTTGATTTTGTCCTCGGTGCGACGATGATGCTTCGCCGTGAAGTTGTCGAGCGAACAGGCATGTTCGACGAAGGCTTTTTCATGTACTGCGAAGAGATCGATTGGGCATGGCGAATCCATCGCGCCGGATTTGCGGTGAAGTGTGTCCCATCAGCACATGTTGTACATCTGGCGGGCAAAAGTACCGCACAAATTCGCCCACAGAGCGTGCTGTATTTGTGGACGAGCCGACTCCGCTTGTATGAGAAGCATCAGCCCGCTTGGAAAAACTGGCTTGCGCGCCGCCTGATCGCAGTCGGAATCCGCCGCAAACGCCGCGCCCTTGAACCGCTCACCGTTGAAACCGCGCCGCTTGCCGAAGCATTTGATCAGCTTGAGCGGCTTGCCACCCAGAAAGAACGATTGTGACCCTCGCGGCTATCATTCTCACCTACAATGAATCGCGCCATATCGCGGATTGCATCGCCAGCGTACAGTTTGCCGATCAGGTGATCGTGTTCGACTCGTTTAGCACCGACAATACCTCTGATCTCGCACGGGCGGCAGGTGCGGAAGTCATCCAGAATCGTTTTGAGGATTATGCACAGCAGCGCAACGCCGCGCTTGAGGCGGTTAAAGGGCGTGTTGATTGGGTGCTTTTCGTGGATGCTGATGAGCGTATCACGTCTGCGCTTGCCGATGAAATTCGCGCGGCGATCACAGATGGATCGATGGCGGGTTTCAAAATTCCCCGGCACAACTTCATTTTCGGTAAGCTGACGCTTGGTGCGGGCTGGTACCCCGATTATCAACTGCGGCTGCTGCGCGTTGGTTCAGCGCATTATGATCCCGCGAAACGGGTGCATGAAGTGGTTGTACTTGATGGAGGTGAGGGGGTGCTCAACGAGCCGATCATCCATCACAATTATCAGGATGCGCGCCAGTTCCGCGATAAACAGCGCCGCTACACAGCTTATGATGCGCGCATCCTCTTTGAGCAGGGCATTCGCCCCAAACCGCAGAATTATATCTTGCAGCCGCTCCGTCACTTTCGCTGGCGCTTCATCACGCTAAAGGGTTATCGGGATGGGCTGCACGGCTTACGCTTGTCCTCGCTCATGGCTTGGTACGAATTTCGCAAATATCTGATCCTCACGCGGTTATGGCGTGAGGATCAGACCTAAATCAGGTTATGGCATGTTCGGCACGAGCATGCCGTAGCCGCCGTTGCGACGTTTGTAGACGACGCTCACCGTTTTGGTTTCATCATCGAAGAACATGAAGAACGTGTGACCGAGCATTTCCATCTGTTCAACGGCTTCGTCTTCAGTCATCGCGGTGAGTGATACCGTTTTGCGCCGGATGATTTCCAGCGGGTAATTGCCATCGTTTTCATAGGGATCGGGAAGCTCTTCTTCCTGAGGATTCGTGTATTCGGCTTCGGTGATCTCCTCCGCTTCGCCGAGTTCCTCGATGCTCAAGCTGAAACGTGTCTTGCCTTTGCGCGTCCGTTTCCCCTTAAACCGCTCAATGCGGCGGTACATATTTTCCAGCGCCAAAGTGAGCGCGCTTTCCATGTTATCGCCAGTCACGCTTTCTTCGGCGCGGAGAATTGCGCCGCGATTGTGTCTGACGGTAATCTGTGCGGTTGAGCGATCGCCACCATGTTTGCTTTCTTCCCGCACGAGATCAACAGATACCTCCGCGATATTGGGTAAG
>CALBRY010000055.1 GCA_937927665.1 uncultured Chloroflexota bacterium | reverse complement strand
GGCAGAAGCAACCGCTGAAGCTATCGCTGAAGCCATCGCAGAAGCGACCGCAGAAGCGACCGTCGAGATTACGCCGGAAAGCACGCGGGAGCTTTTCACAGGTGAACGCCCGGTGTTGAGTGGTGGTCAGAATATCGTGTTGATCAGCTCACAGGTGCTCGATCCGCTGATTCAGTTGATCGCCGCGCCGCCCTATGCGCCGACTGCGACACCGCTGCCGCCGCCGACCGCAACGCCGAATCCGTTCAGCGAAGTCGATATGACGGCGACCGCCGCTTCGAGCCTTGCGACACTGAGCGCGTCCATCAACGCGACCGCGACCGCTATGGCTCAAATCACGGTCGAAGTGACACCAGAACTTACGGCGGAAGCGACCGCCGCTCCGTAGCGCCAATTTAAGATGTCATAAGAGGGATAAGGGAAGCCTTATCCCTTTTTGTTTCCATAAACATGACGAAACACACTTCTTCAATAACCTTTACATTTTTGGGGTGTTGCTTCCTCCAATTTAAGATAACCTGATCGTAATTGATAGCGTTTTTTCACAGTAGCAACATAGCAAGCAGGACACACGTATAGTACAAGGAGGGCGACCGTTGATTGGCGATAGGACTTTTGTCCCATACCAGCCGAGTGAGTAAACGGAAAATCTCCATACAATAAAGAAATACGGGAAATACGGAACTTACCGGATTATCGCTTCGTCTTTGTCTAGAGTTCAGAGTACGGGTTTCAGTACGCGAGGGCAGTATGCCGCGCTTGATCATGCGCCGGGGACCAACGCCGGGAGCGATTTACGACCTCGACTCCGATGAAATCACCATCGGGCGCGGACGCAAAAATGATATTGTCATTCATGACAACGAGGTCAGCCGCGAACACTGCCGGTTGATTCGCCTACTCGATGATTACGAAGTTCAGGATATCAGCTCCAGCAACGGAACCTTCGTTAATGGACTGCGCGTGATCAGCAATTGGCTGCTCCAACCGGGGGCGCTGGTTGAATTGGGCGATTCGATTACGCTGGAGTATGAGCGAACACCCGCCGCTAACGGTACGGGACGACTTGCAAAAACCGAACCGCTTCCCCGAAATGATGATGCTGCCGCTTCTGATGACTGCCGTCATGTGTTGATGATGACGATGGGTCCAACGGTGGGGCGCGTGTATTTCCTGAGCGAACCGATGCACTCGATTGGGCGCGATACGGGCAACGATATCATGATCCAAGACCCGGAGATCAGCCGGAATCATGTGCGGCTGCGCCGCGCACGGAATGAATATATCGTTGAAGATCTCGGATCAACCAACGGAACGTATATCAACGGCGGTTTGATCGACGGATCACACACGCTTGAAGTGGACGACGTGCTGCGCTTGGGAACAGCCGTTCAACTTCAATATTTGCAGCAGTCGAGTACGGAAACATACATGGCGGCTGATCCCACGCCCCAGAAGCGGACAACCGGGGATTATACGCCGCAAGAACTCAGCTTCACGTCATTTATCAACCCCGTGCCGACTCAGCGCAAGATTTCGCGCTTAGGTACAGGTTTGACCCCCGGTGCGCTGGAAGATCATGTTTTTATCGCGTATGCCCGCGATGAGTGGGAGAGCGTGATCGCCAACCTCACCTTGAGCCTGCAAGATGCGGGAATTCAGGTGTGGGTGGATCAATATCTGGCACAGGGGAGCGAAGATTGGCGCGCCGCCATCGAACAGGCGCTTCTGGAATGTTGGGCGATGGTGATCGTCGTGTCGCCTCAGGCGCTCAACTCGAATTATGTGAAGATGGAATACCGTCACTTTTTGAACCGCGAAAAATCGATCGTGCCGTTCATTTATGAGCCGGTGCGCCCGATTCCGCCGGAACTTTCACGCTTACGCACGATCACATATGACGGCGGTAATCCGCGCCGCAGTTTTCATAAGCTGGTTTTCGAGATTATGCAGCTTCGGCGCTCCTAAGCGCGCACCGATTCATTTTCATTAGCTGGATAGAACTTGATACGCACAGGACGCAGAGAGAAAGGTTTGCTCTGCGTTTTTATTTTAATCCCGGACATATAAACGGTATACTCACCAAGTGAGGACGAAATACCTACACAAAGGACGATGAAAGTACTGGCGTTTGGGTGACCCTTAAGTCACCTGCAAGGCGAAGATGAGGTAGACTTATATGAAATTCACCACATAGAATTTTCTCGTCTGCTACACTAATGTGCATATAAGAGATTTGCTTGACGATAAGGCGGGTGGAGTGTTATGGCGTTGGAAGCTGAAAGAGGACGTGATGCGTGGCTGGCAAAGTTTTCCGCCGCGCTGCACTACCAAAAACTAGACCCCACGGCAACACTTCACGCCGCGCTGAATCATATTGTCGATGTGTCGGGCGCGGCTCAGGGTGGCGCGATCATCCTTGATGAGAACAACACGCCGTATTTGACCGCACTGGTTGGTTTTCACCTTGATGATGATCAAGAATTTTGGGCGACGCTGATCAGTCAGGGATTGATCGGGTTTGTGCTGCACGGGCGGCAGGTGAAGATCGTCCGCAACATCTCGACCGATCCGCGCTGGATTGGCAACCCCAACGCGCTTACATCCGCTACAGGGTCAGCCGTTGGACTGCCGCTGCGTTCTGTTGATCAAAACCGCATTGTCGGCGCGATTATGTTGATCCACCCACAGCTTGACTACTTCACCGCGTTTCGCGTGCAAACGCTCGAACGCGCGGCGGATATTCTGGGCGCGGCGATAGAAAATGCGCTCGAAGCGCTGTATCTACGCCAGAAAACACAGGTTTATCAACAGCTTTTTGAAACCGCTGAACTTGAGAAAAACAATCTGCTGCGCGATGAAACCCTGCGCCGTGATCTTTCCGCGATGATCTATCATGATCTCCGCAGTCCGCTGCAAAATATCGCCACGAGTTTGAGCGGGCTAAACCGGGTATTGGCATCTGCGGATCGCAACATCAGCCATGATTTGATCGATCTAGCGATGCGAAGCACCCAGCAGATCACCCGCATGATCAAGGGACTGCTCGATCTGGAGCGGCTCGAAAATGGGCGGGCGGTGCTGAATCAGCGCCCGACTTCCGCCGCCGATCTGCTGCGCGATGCGATCGAGTTGGTGCGCCCGATTTTGACGTATGCCGATCAAACCGTTTCGCTGGATGTCGAAAGTGATCTACCCGCATTGGTGATCGACATTGACATGATTCAGCGGGTGATCGTCAACTTGCTGGAAAATGCGACCAAACACACGCCCAACGGCGGCAGAATCACGGTGGGCGCGCGGAGTTACGAAAACAACCGCGTGATGATCTCCGTCGAAGATACGGGAACAGGCATTCCGCCGGGGCTGCGTGACCGCGTGTTTGATAAGTTCTTCCGCGTACGCTACCAGAACGCGCCAACCGGATTCGGGCTTGGGCTTGCCTTCTGCCGCCTCGCGGTTGAAGCGCACGGCGGGCGAATCTGGGTGGACAGCGAACAGGATCACGGCTCGACATTTGCCTTCACCGTGCCGATCGAAAGCAGCGATCACCGCATCGATACGCGCCGCCCAGCCGCCCGCACTTCGTAAATGCTGTAACGCGCTAGTTCGGTTTTGGTTCTTCCCCATCGGTTTCTTCTTGCACGCCGGATAAATAGCCGCTCAACCATTTGAGTGCGTCTACTGCACCTTCCGGCTCTTGCCCGCCTGTCATCAAAGCGCGATCAACATCTTCACCCCGGCGGGCAAATCCCGGCTTGCTCCGGTGATCGCCCATATCCGCGATCAAGGTCGCAATCTCTTTCAGATCATTGGCGAGAATTTTGCGTGTGTGCGGATTGAGTTCTTCGGCGCGTGCGTCAAATTCGGCGCGTACCGTCGCGGGATCAAATTGGAAATCGTCGCGCGCGTCCGGCTCGAATGCGCCTGCCAGCGCGTCTAAAATTTCGTAGGCGGCGCTGACCGCATCGGCGAATTCTCCCAATGTGCGCTTGCCAACCAACCGCCGGAAGGCGATCAAGGTGCTGAGGATGCCGCGAAGTTCATCCAGCCCTTTTGCCTTATCAAAGGTTTTCTCCAAACGGGTTAGACGCGCCGCGTTTTGAGCGCGGGCGAATCCGCGCCACCAGTGGATGAGCTGTGAACGCGCGCCGTTGTTCCATGAAGTTCGCAAGACCAGCCGCGAAAGCGCCTCTGTAAGCGCGGCATCGTCTTCCAGCGACTCCAGCATGGTGGCTAAACGGCGCGAAGCAACGCGGGTGATCAAATCCTCTTTCGCGTCGGCGGCGATTTCGAGCATGTGCCATAACACATCGGTATCGAGCGTCAATTCGGGGTGATACTGAACGGCACGGGCAAGCTGCGCCATCATCAGCAGGGTGGTTTTGCTCCAATCCCACATCCGCAGCAGACGGGCGAATAGGTCAACCGCTCCCTGTGCGCTGATGTCACGGTTGGCGACCATCTGCGAAATCAGCGCCAAAACTTCGTTGACATTGCGTCCGCTGCGGTAGAGCGCATCCGATACCAGCAGGATCAGATCGGCGCGGATGGTCAAATGATTGATCACGCGGTGGAAAATTTCATCGCGGCGATCCGCCAATGAAAGCCGCAGCAGCGCGGTGATTGCGTCGGTGTTCAACCAGTCCGCGCCTGTTTCAATCCATGATTCGAGAATTGCATCGGGGGTGTAATCCCCCGTTACATGGATCGTGCCAGCGGGTGCTGTGAGCAATCCCCAAACCTGTTCGACAACGGCGGGAAGGATCAAGGCGGGGCGCTGTGCTTGGGTCGCGCGGGCGACGGTGACGAGAAAAACATCCGCACCGTACACATTGAGGATCGCGGCGGCGTCACCATCATAATCGGTGAGGACAGCGCGCAAGTTTTCATCGGTGAGCGCATCAAGGATCGCGGCGTCTTCAAGAAGCGCATCAAGGCTCGCTTGATTGCGTTTCGCTGCCAGTACGATCAAGCCGGTTGCAAGCTGAGGCTCATCGTAAGCGCGGGGCTGCGCGAGTCGAATACCGTGCGCGAAGGAGTCATTTAGACCGTATGCGGCGGGTTCACGCCCGATCAGCTTGAGCCAGTTATGAATCGTGATCCAGTCACCATCGGCGATGGCTACCTGAAGCGAGGTATTGGCGGCATGCTGCAAACGCGGCAGCCAGCGCTCGCCCGGTTCGGCAGCAAGGCGGGCGCGCACGAAGGCATAAACGGCGTCCGGCTGTTTGCCCATCTCATCACTCAGCCATGCCCACACTTGAGCATCGACATCATCATGTAAATCCATGAGGCGGGCGATGAGCAGCGAAATTTCGGGATCGCGGGAATCAAGCGCGTTGGCGAGTGCGCGTTTGAGGTAAAGCGCTTGTAGATTCGGTGGGATCGGCGCGGCTTCATCCGACGATATATCGCGCAGAATGGATTTCAGCGCATCAATCGGCAGATCACCGCCATTGGCAATCAAGGCGTCGGCTTGTTCGCGGCTGAGTGTTACGGCAGCCGGTTTATCGTTCTGGGTTGGATGTTCGCTTGCCATAAATCATGCTGTCCCTGTTAAACGGGCGAGATTGTATCACAGGAAGCGCGCGCGTTAGATGTGAGGATATGTCCGGTCTAGTGGGTGAAGCGCAAACGGCGGATAAATTCGATGCTTTGCAGGCGGCGTTCCAGCAGAAAGGTGATATAGCCGATCATGATCCGGTCGGCTTCGGCGTGGATCGCTTCGGGAACGCGCAGCGCTTGAATCGCTTCGAACGGGCTGCGCTGAATGTGTCGCAAGAGTTTGAGCGCGGTCATCGAAATGGGAAATGCACCGCTCGCTTGTGCCGCATGACGTGAGCAGATCACACCACCCGCCGCATAGCTAAAAAATTGATCTTCCGGCAGGATCGGCTCGTGACCGATCGCGCAGTCGGTGATTTCCGGTCGAAAACCGACTTGCTCAAGCAGGTGCATTTCAAAATAGCGCACGGCAAGCAGGGGATCGCCTTCGCTGCATAGGCGCGCAAGGGTGACATCAAATAGGCGGTAAAGCTCGCTTGCGTCGTCGTCATCGGTCAGCGTGAAACGATCGAGCAGTTCCGCCGCGTAATTGGCATATGCGCCGCGCTTGAGGTCTTCGCGCAGCCGCAAATATGGCTCGACCAATTCCACCTGCACCGCGATTCCGAGATCACGCCCTCGGTGAATGAGCATATCCACGCGGGTGAATAACTCGACGTGCCCGGTTTTGTGGCTGGTTAATTTACGCGCGCCTTTTGCCACCACGTCAATTTTGCCGTGATACGGCGTCAGGATCGTCAGGATGCGATCGGCTTCGCCAAAATCACGGCGCTTGACGATGACACACGGGGTGCGGAATGCACGCTGTGGACGGGACATCAGGAGATCAGACGGCTCATGGTTGCACGTTGAGGAATTCGGGACCGAATCCAAGTGGAAGCAGATCACGCAGCAAGCCGTTAAACACGATTTCGCGCGTCGCTTTCAGCAGGATCACCTGAAGATCGGGCGCGAATTCGTAGAGCATCTGGCGGCACATGCCGCACGGTGCGCCGCCGTTTTCGGTGATTACAGCGATCGCTTGAAATGTTCGCACGCCTTCGCTGATGGCTTTCACCAGCGCGACACGTTCACCACAAATACAGGCGGGATAGGCGGCATTTTCGACATTGCAGCCTTGATAAACCTTGCCATCCTCGCTGAGCAGCGCCGCACCCACACGATAATTTGAATACGGGATGTAGGCATACTGCCCCGCATCGATGGCGGCATCGATCAGGTGTTCAAGTTGATCAGGAGTGAGGCTAGTCACGGCAAGACGCTTTCTCGTCACTGAAATGGCTTTAAGTATACCGCGATTTCCCCTGAAATTGAACGATCACCCGTACCGCACTCCCCAGATGCGGAGCGTCTTGTCATCGGATGCCGAGGCGATATAGCGCCCATCCGGGCTGAACGCACAGTTAAAAACGCTGCCTGTATGTCCGCTCAGCGTGTAAAGCTCCGTACCATGCGCCGCATCCCACAGCTTGAGCGTTTTGTCAGGCGACGCGGAGACAATCGTCTGTCCATTCGGGCTGAATGCGCAACCGATCACTTGTTCGGTGTGACGGCTCAGCGCGCGCAGCGCGACGAATTGGGTCACGTCAATCGAATGGGCGGCAGCACCCACAATCCGCTTAAGCGCGTCGATCAAGCGTGCCATGTCGGGCTTAAAATCCGGCGCGCGGCGAACGGCTAAGCCGTTGTAATCGACCACATCGCGGATCGACTCC
>CALBRY010000054.1 GCA_937927665.1 uncultured Chloroflexota bacterium | reverse complement strand
TCCTACGAATCGGTCTACGGCCGTCAAGCTCGAATTCTCAACGGTTTAGGTAAGCCGTACCTTATCTCAGCAGTACCTGCAGCACGTGTATATATACGATTAATATAAGAATATTAAAATCACACCCCGTTTCTCTCACTCGCGATGCGCAATTCATCATTTTACTTGGTTCATATAAAATTTACGGCGTTTGCGGTTTGTATTAATTGACATTTACAGAACCCAAGAATTATAATCGAAGAAACATAAGCAGGAGTGCATTGAAGCCTCATGAAACTAAAATTAGGCCTTGCAGCGATTTTATTCTTACTTGTTGTTCCCTTGTTTGCGCAAGAAACCTCTGGCAGCGGCTTAACAATCGGTTTTGCGCAGGTTGGCACTGAAAGCGAATGGCGGCAGGCATTCACTGATGCAACACTTGCAGAAGCCCAAGCACGCGGCATCAATTTGATCTTTTCCGACGGTCAAAACAACCAAGATATTCAAATAGCCGCACTCCGCTCTTTTATTGAACAGCGAGTCAATGCCATCATTTTGGCTCCTGTTGTTGAAACAGGATGGGATCACGTTCTTGAAGAAGTCTACAATGCAGGGATTCCGCTGGTAATCATTGATCGTAATGTCACCGCGAACCCCGACTTATACATTACACGCGTTGCGTCTGATTTCGTCCATGAAGGACGCTTAGCAGCGGCTTGGCTTGCTCAAGCAACCGCCGGTGATTGCCAGATCATTGAACTTGAAGGTACGGTTGGCTCTAGTGCAGCCCGTGACCGGCAAATCGGGTTTAATGAGGTGATTGCCTTGTTCCCCCGTATGCAAATCTTGGTCTCGCAGTCAGGCGATTTCACCCGCCAAGGTGGGCGTGATGTCATGGAGGGGATTCTCAGTTCCGAAGATATCACTCAGTTCTGCGCAATTTGGTCGCACAACGATGATATGGCGATCGGGGCGATAGAAGTCCTGAAAGCACAAAATGTTGACCCGGGAAACGACATTTTGATCGTATCGGTTGATGCAATTCCTGACATTTTCCTTGCAATGATGGACGGCGATACAAACGCAACTGTTGAACTCAGCTCCGATATGGCGGCTCCCGCATTTGATGCGATTGCCCGTTATCTGGCAGGTGAGCAAATCCCGCGTTTTATCCCGGTTCCCGGTGGCATTTTCTTCCCTGATACCGCATCCGAAGAATATGCACGTCGCACTCAGTAAGCATAAAAGGGTTGTAAAATGCGTTGGTTAAGGGATGTTGGCTTAGGGGTCAAACTAAGCCTCCTACTATTTGCGGTTTTGGGCGTGCTGCTGCTGGCAACTGTGCTGCTCCTACGAGCGAATACAGAAAATCTAACGAATGAAGTCGGCACTGAACGAATCATCGAAGAAGTCAACATCGTTCAACGCCGCTTGAGCGAATTTGAACGAGAGCTGGCAGTAGACTTGAGTTTCCTGTCTTCCAGCGTGACCTTTTTTCAGGCTGTTGGACGACGCAGTGCCAATGATGTGATCACGATGGTCACACAAGCAAAAGACCAGCTTGGTTTTGACGATGTTGATGTCGTTGATGGCGACGGCGCTATTCTGGCAGATGTCGGAATGAGTGGCGATGAACCCGAAGTCCAAGCCCTCTTGCTTGAAACACTCGAATCAGGCGCGAAAACGGTCATTCTCGTTGAAGGTCTAGAGAATGAAGCACGGGTGCGTATCACTGCCAGTGCGCCAGTCGTCAGCGTGACCGGGAATACGTTGGGGGCTATTCAGATCAGCCGTTTTGTAGATGCTGAATTTCTGTCGCAGCTTTCTTTTGACCCGGCAGGTGTCTTTAGCGGTCTGATCTTTGACGGGAGGTTTCTGACTCGCAGTACGAATGTGGCTCCACTCCCATCATCACCGGAAATCCTCCGCGAAGGGGTGAGCTTCGACGCGGCAGATATTCAACGGGCGATCTTCGGTGAAACCGTGTTCGTGGAAGACATGATTCTTTCGAGCGATGGTGCGCCTCATGCCGCTGCCTACCTCCCTTTGACTACGGGAGAACAAGCTGCGCCAGTTGTGATGATGATCGCGTTTGAATTGGATGAAATCTCCTCATTCCAGAACAGCACGCTGCAAAACACCATTCTGGCGTTTACCTTGATCGCCCTTATAATGATTGGGGTGATTTACGCTGCGCTGATTCAATTTGCTATTCGCCCGATCACCCAACTACGCACGACCGCAAACAGCATGATTGCCGGCAACTACAATCAGCGTATCCCGATAACGGGGCACGATGAGTTGGGGCAGCTTGCGACGACCTTCAATGAAATGGCGCTTGCCATTCAGCAGCGTGAAGTGGGCTTACAATCTGCCCGCGAACAAGCCGAACGCAGCGATCAGGTGAAGTCAGCATTTTTGGCGAGTATGTCACATGAACTGCGCACCCCGTTGAATGCGATACTGAACTTCACCCAGTTTGTGATTGATGGCGATGTGGGTCCGGTGAATGAAGCACAAGTTGAAATGCTGAGCGAAGTTGTCACCAGCGGCAAACACCTGCTTGGTCTGATCAACGATGTTCTCGATATGTCTCGGATCGAAGCTGGTTCGCTGCGCTTGTTCGTTGAAGATGATGTCAGCGTAACCAAGCTATTGAACGGCGTTGTCAGCACCGGAAAAAGCCTACTAAGCGGCAAAATGGTTGAACTGCATACGGACATCGATCCCAACCTGCCGCTGATCTGTGCGGACGCGCAGCGCGTCACCCAAATCTTCCTGAATATTCTGTCGAATGCGTGTAAGTTCACCGATACGGGTGCGATCAGCGTTAGTGCGAAACTGCAACAGGACGACATTGTCGTCAGCATTAGCGACACAGGACCCGGCATTGCTCCCGAAGATCAAGAAGTGGTGTTTGATGCCTTTGGACAGACAAAAACCGGACTTAAACACGGCGGCGGAACGGGCTTGGGAATGCCCATCGCGCGCAGTTTGGCTGCCGCGCATGGGGGCAAATTGTGGTTGAGCAGCGCGGTTGGAAAGGGAACGACTTTCTATGTGTCCCTGCCTGTGAAATCCAATCTGCTCGTTCCCACATTAGCCAGTTAAGAGGAAAACAATGAAGGAAAATTTATCGGTTCTCTATGTAGAAGATGATCCCTTAAGTCGCAAGTTGATGCGAATGCTGCTTGTGGGCAGAATGCAAATTCCACATGTGACCATCTTTGAAAACAGCGAGAACTTCCTTGAAAAGGTTCAAACGCTTCAACCGAAACCCGATATCATCTTCCTTGATATTCATATGACTCCGATTGATGGTTTTGCGATGCTCAAAATCCTAAAGCAGTTGGAATGGGCAAAGCACAGTCGGATCGTAGCATTGACTGCCAGCGTCATGAATGAAGAAGTGATGATGCTAAGGCAGGAGGGATTTTCAGGCTGTCTCGCAAAGCCAATTGACCTCGCGACATTTCCGGGCATTTTTCAACAAATCCTAGATGGCGAAAGCGTGTGGCGCATCATCAGCTAAACAGGGCTGTTTGCGCTTCCGTAGGTATGCATGTTTGGCTAATCGGAGTAAATGAAATTCATGAGTAACATCCGCGCTCTTGTCATCGATGATAATCCGCAAAACCTGCGCGTTCTCAGCCAACTGCTGATGAAGAGTCAGGTACAGTGCATCGAAGTCGCAAATCCGATGGATCTCGAGCAGATTCTCGCACAGACTCAGCAGGTCAACGTCGTATTTCTTGATCTGGAAATGCCCGGCTTAGATGGATTTAGCGCCAAAAACCTGATCCGTGAGCATCTAGGCGACGTGCCGATTATTGCATACACCGTACATATCAGCGAAATTGACGTTGTCCGGCAGCAGGGATTTGATGGCTTCCTTGGCAAACCGCTTGATAGTGCCCGCTTTCCAAACCAATTGGTGCGCATTTTGAACGGTGAACCCGTTTGGGAACGAGAGTAACCTTGTCGTGATTCGTTCGGAGAATTGGGTAATTCAATTCTCCGAACGATCCACTTTATTTCACAGGCGTTCTATGAATGTGACTGTGTTTGCGGTCGGACTTGATCACCAACGCGATTTCTGACTTCGACACAGAATCGAAATGGCTCAGGAAGGTCGGAATCATGAGCCACCAAACGATGCAGGAAGCAGCGCAAGCGCAAGTGAAAACGCGAGAAATACTAGGGCGGGCAACTGCCAAGTTGGGCGCAGCAAATGGGAATCGTTGATAATTCCTGACAGGCATTCGCGCGCCAGTCGTGGTTGAAACAGGCATTCACCCGCCCAAAACGCTGCCAACGGGGTGAAAAAGGCAAGATCTCGCCCCAATACGCCGCGCATAGCGGGGTTTTAGTATTTCAAGCGACCCGCGGCACAGGATAGTGCAGCAGGTCGTGAACCGACCACAAATGGTCGGTGAGGTCGAGCGCCATCGCCGGAGAGCGCGAACGAAAGCGCCGCTTCAGACCGGGCACCTCGCGTACCAGCGATTCGTGCGCCCGGGCGAAATGGTAATACAGGCAAAACCATTCACAGTGCAGCAGCAGATGACGCTCGGTCTGCGCGTATGCCCATGTGCGCCGGGAGAGGGCAGCGACCGACTGACGAAAGGTGAGGTTGACGCGCTCGACGAACGCGGTTTGGATGAGAGGGCGGAGTCCTGCCGCGTGTAAACGCGCAAACAGCGCGCAGCGTTTGCCCCACAGCATGCGTGTATGGGTAAAGGTGACGTGACGTTTGCCTTTGCGTTTGACGAGCTGCCCACAATGAAATTCAGCGCTCGGTTGCCAATGGTCAGTGCGGGCTTTGGGTGGACGAAACCACGCCCCGAAATGCGCAGTGAGGGCATAGAAGTAACTGCGCAGTCCATCGGTCGTGGTTGCGGGAACGCAGCTGGGGAGCAGTCGGAGTCTGAAGTCGTGAACGAGGGCAAAAGCATCGTCTTTCTTGCGTCCACCGATATGAAGTGAAGGAATGGCTTTGCTGACCGGGTCGAAGGCGAGCCAGAGCCAAGCAGCGGATGCGGGTATAGAGTTCGTCCATCTGCACGAGTGTGAGCACGAGGTTGCGAAAGAAGAAGTTGTGCCAGCCTCGGCTGTGTGTGCCCATCTGTTCCAACCAACGGGCGAGTGTGGCATCGGCACGACCGGTAAACCGAACGAGCACAGACACGTCCACGCCTTCCGCCAGAAACCAAAGCACAAACTCGACTTGTTTGGGGGCGCTTTTCAGGTAGTAGAGCGGGGTATTGATGCGACTGGTGAAGACTTTGGCACACGCTTGACATTTGAAGCGCTGAATACCGTTGTGCGCACCATACCCGACGAGGGCATGAAGGGTGTCGTCGGTTACGCCACAATAGTCGCACGCCAGATTGGGGCATGCATATCCCCGCGTATTAACCAACTTCTTGCGTCCGCGCCGGCTTTTGCGCTCGCTGTACGGGCGAATGTCGCGCTTGGAATGCAGCGTGTGTAACTGCACCCCGCGCTGGCAATGTGGACAATCACGCGGGGACTGGGGTTTTCAGCGGCGCGGACGGTGCTGCTGCCAAGTGACCATCAGCTGTTTAACCCAACGCGCTAGTCTCCGGCGCTGGAGCAACAGAATGAACAACAGCAGGATGAAGTTGAGAAGCAGGGAAACGTCAACCAAAGGGGTATGAGACTCGGAATGGTAAGGTTCAGGCTCCGAATCCTACGAAATAGCTTCGATGGGTCAAGCGTGAATTTTCAACGATTCATGTGGGGAGTACCGATCTTCCGGATTATGGTGGTTCGGCGGATTCGGCATATCCTTGGCTCCCACCGCAGCCGCTCGCCCACCTATGATATACTTTCCATGTGAATGATGGAGAAAGCGGCATCGAATGATGGCAGCCCCCCCAACAATTGTTATTCCCTTGCAGACGGACGAACATGGCGCGATCCGGGTGAGTGGCACGCGCGTGCTGCTTGACGTGCTGATCGCGCGCCATCAGCAGGGGTACAGCCCTGAGGCAATTCACGAGGCTTTTCCGTCTGTCTCTATCACGGACATCTATGCCATCATCGCATATTACCTCGCGCACAAAGACGAACTCGATGCCTACCTAGCACGCCGTGATCAGGAAGCAGAACAGCTTCGGCAGCGCATTGAATTCCAGCGCACCCCCGATCAGCGTGAACGCGATGAGCGCCTCCATCAATTGGCTGAGGCAAAGCGCCGCGAACGGAATGCCTGATGCGCTTTGCCGCTGATGAAAACTTCGACGGAGACATGCTCAAAGGCATCCTCGCTCGACTAACGAACTTGGACATTTTGAGAGTACAAGATACGGTTCTGTATCAGTCCTCCGATCCGGTTCTGCTCGATTGGCTGGCAAAGGAAGCACGCATTCTGCTCACACATGACGTGAATACGATGCCTGGCTTCGTTTATGATCGGGTGGCAAAAAGTCTGCCTGTCCCCGGCGTGATTGCTGTTCACCGTGATACGCCGCTCGGACAGGCAGTGGATGAATTGGAGATCATGCTTGGCGCAAGCGCGCCGGAAGATTTCCGCGATCAGGTTCGATACGTTCCCATTCGCTGAGAGGGTAGGGCATTAAAGCTCATCGCCTGCCGCTTTAGGCAGTGAATTCGAGAGATTCCATGCGGTGCCAACGCTGATATTCAATTCGCGGGCAATTTCGGGGTAGCTGAGTCCCTGTTCACGCAGTTGGATTGCGCGTTTGCGGAGTGCTGCTCGAATGGGGGTTTCAGGCTGCGGCGAGCGCCGCCGTTTGAGGCGTTGAACGACTAACTCGAACTCGAATACTCTCGGATACATCACGGCACCCGATGGGGTCACAAGTTGCTTCATTCCTTGATGGGGATGAAGCATTTTTATTTCCCCCATTTTCTCCCTCAGGGTATAACTCACCGCGCAGGATCAGGTATTGATCCGCCCACGGATGCAGCCGGAAATCGATAATCTTTTTAGCGTCGAGATCGAAGACGACGTACTCGAACAAGCCGCGCGCCAAGGACAGCCGCTCCTCACCAGCGGTCTTGCCCCACAAACTGACCAGCCGATTGAAAGCATGCAGACAGATCGAGAGTTCAATCGCGCGCTTCTGCATTTCCGTCGAGCGGGTTTCCCAGTGGGCAATCATGCGCTCGTTTTCGTCGCGGCGCTTGAGGTATTCTTCGCGGCTCATGTCGCCATCTTCGTACAGGTTGCGCGCGGCTTCAATGCGGCGTTTGTGCTTGGCGATTGCCGTGCTTTTTTGCTTCTCCAATTCTTCATCGGTGATGTCCACAGGTGTCGC
>CALBRY010000053.1 GCA_937927665.1 uncultured Chloroflexota bacterium | reverse complement strand
GGCATGGGGGATCGCGTTGGATCGATTCAGGTGGGCAAGCAGGCGGACATATTGATCGTAGATGCGCCGGATTATCGCGCGCTGATGTACGAATTCGGGACTAATTTGGTCGAACGCGTGCTCAAGCGCGGCGTAGTTTTCGAGGATTCATGAACACAATTGTTTTAGATGGCAGCAGCTTGACGATTGAGCAGGTGATCGCCGCTGCGTATGGTCAGCCGGAAATCGTGATCAGCGAATCCGCCAAAACTACCGTAACTCGCTGCGCGAATGCTGTGCAGCAGTTGATTGCACGCGGCGAAATCGCCTACGGCATCACCACCGGATTCGGTGCATTTAAGGATCGGGTGATCCCGCCGGAAGATGTCAAAACACTTCAGCGGAACATCATCGTCAGTCACGCGGTCGGCGTTGGCGACATCTTCGATATCCCCACCACCCGCGCGATCATGTTGATCCGCGCGAATACGCTTGCCAGTGGGCATTCCGGCATTCGGTTGGAAACGCTGCAAACGTTAATTGACATGCTCAACCGGGGAGTGTATCCACGCATCCCGGAAAAAGGTTCACTCGGCGCAAGCGGTGATCTCGCACCGCTGGCACATATGAGCCTCGTCCTGATCGGCTTGGGCGAAGCCGAATATCAGGGTGAAATCATCTCCGGCACAGATGCGATGGCGCGTGCCGGATTAACGCCCGTCATCTTGGAAGCGAAAGAAGGACTTGCACTCACCAACGGCACATCGGTCATGTGTGCATTAGGTGTGCTGGAAACCGTCCGCGCCGAAAATCTGATGCAGGTTGGCGACATCGCCGGAAGCATCAGCCTTGAAGCGCTGCACGGAACGCCGCTCGCCTTTGACGAACGGATTCAACGGCTTCGCCCGTTCCCGCGTCAGCAGGACTGCGCCGCATATCTGCGTGCTCTCCTCAACGGGAGTCAGTTCACACGCGGATATGATCCGCTGAATATACAGGATGCGTATACGCTGCGCTGTATCCCACAGGTACACGGCGCGGTGCGTGACGCAATCGCTTACTGCCGTTGGGCGATGGAGATCGAACTAAACGCTGTCACCGATAACCCGCTGATCTTTATCGAAGGGGATGAGATTACGGTATTGAGCGGCGGCAACTTTCACGGCGAGCCGCTGGCGATTGCGATGGATTATCTCGGCTTGGCGATGAGCGAACTCGGCAACATCTCCGAGCGGCGGATTGCCCGCCTGATCGATGAATCGGTGAATACGCACGTACTCCCTGCATTTTTGACGCGTGAAGGCGGCTTAAATTCTGGATTCATGATCGTGCAGTACACGGCGGCGGCACTGGCGACCGAAAGCAAAGTCTTGGCGCATCCGGCAAGCGTGGACACAATCCCAACCTCCGCCAACGTCGAGGATCACGTCAGCATGGGCTGTACGGCGGCGCTCAAAGCGCGGCGGATCAACAACAATGTCGAGCGCATTTTAGGAATCGAACTCATGGCGGGCGCTCAGGGAATCGACTTCCGAAAAGAGGTTCTCGGTGCGGATCGGCACATGGGAAAAGGAACGCACCCGGTTTATGATCTGATCCGCCAGCATGTCCCATTCATCGAACGTGATACCGTGCTGTATCACTACATGGAAGCGGTACGCGTGCTTGTTTCATCCGGCGCGATCACGCGGGCGGCAAATACGGCATTGGGTATCTGATTAAGAGGGGTTTTCATGACGATATTTTCTGTAGTGACTCTAATCGTATTCAGTCTGCTCAACGTGATCACGCCGTTCCAAGACAAACCCACCCCGACACCGCAACCGGAAACCGACACGCTGATGCCAACACTCAGCCCAACGTTCTTTGATGAGACGCTCGCAAGCATGGAAAGCGACTGGGAGGCAGCCATTGAGGAGCTGCAAGCCCTCGGCTTAATCGAAAACGATGGTGAGCTTCTGTTCAGCGAAGAAATGGCGATTGAGGCATTTGGCGATTCCGGCGGCGGAGAATCGACCTTTGTCAACGTCGTCATGGGTGGGCTGATCAGTGTGCGCGAGAATGCCGATGGATCAACCGGCGGGTGTACGTTCATCACACGCGGCGTATCGAACCGTCGCGGCGAAATTGTGAGCGCGGCGGGCGTGGTGATCACGTCATTGGATGAGGTCTTCACGCTCGAACAAGTGGAGGGTGTGTCGCGTCCCCGGATGTCCCGCACGGAGACGGAAGGCGAACCGTCGTTTTACAATCCCGTTTATGTAATCGTGCTGGTCAAAGACCAAACAATCTCTGTATGGGCAGACGGTCAGCCGATCGTCGAAGCATGGGAACTGATCGGGGAGCTGCCGGACGGCGCGTTTGATGACCCGGTGACGACAACGGTTAACCCCGAACCCGGATGCGTGATGACAGGACATTGGGCATATGGTTTCTAGTTAAGACCATTCGACAGCACAACCGCGCAATCGGGGTAGAATTCGCCGCATCTTCATTGCATTTCTTGGAGAAGCACGCGAATGTCAACTCTACCCCACAGTACACCCGAAGCGCAGGGCATCCCCTCCGCAGCGATCAGCGCCTTTGTCAACGCCGTTGAGCGCGAACTCAATGTCATGCACAGTTTTGTCCTTGTACGTCACGGCGCGGTTGTGGCTGAAGGCTGGTGGCAGCCCTACCGCCCCGAATATCCACATGTGCTGTTTTCACTCAGCAAAAGTTTTACATCCACCGCGATCGGTTTACTGGTCGCGGAAGGTCGGCTGTCAGTGGATGACTTTGTGCTGTCGTTCTTCCCGGACGAAACCCCGGCGAATCCGAGTGAGAATCTCAAGGCAATGCGTATTCGCCATCTCCTGTCGATGTCCACCGGTCACACGAGTGAACCGTTCACCCGCGAACACGAAGCTCCCAACAAAACATGGGTGGAATTGTTCCTGACGCACCCGGTGGAACATGTGCCGGGAACACACTTCCTGTATAACTCCCACGCAACATATATGCTGTCGGCAATTGTGCAAAAGCTCACAGGTGGACGCATGATCGAGTATCTCAAGCCGCGCCTGTTTGATCCGCTCGGCATCGAGAATCCATCATGGGAGATGTCCCCAGAAGGCATTGATACGGGCGGTTGGGGTCTCACCATCACCACGACTGACATTGCCGCCTTTGGTCAGATGTATTTGCAAAAAGGCATGTGGAAAGGCGTGCGTATCATCCCCGAAGCATGGGTCGACCAAGCGACCTCATTCCAGATCGACAACGCCCCCGCCTCCCCCGACTGGCAGCAGGGCTACTGCTTTCAGTTCTGGCGCTGTCGGCACAACGCCTTTCGCGGTGACGGCGCATTCGGTCAGTACTGTGTCGTGATGCCTGATCAAGATGCTGTTTTAGCGATCACAAGCGGCATGCCAGAGATGCAGGAGACACTCGATCTCGTCTGGCAGCATCTCTTACCCGCGATGGGAGATACTCCTTTACCCGTCGATGCCGATGCTCAAAAGGCGCTGGCGGATCAGTTGGCAAATTTGAAACTCGCTGTAGTCACCGGAGAGTCAACGTCGCCCACGGCGGCGCGAGTATCGGGTCAGGTTTATGCGCTTGCGGACAACCCGGATCAACTCAAGTCGATTCGGTTTGATTTCAGCGATGGTCATACCGTGATCACGCTCGACGGCGAAAAAATCGTGTGTGGTTACGGTGAATGGAAGCACAGTACAGCAAACGTTCCGCCGCTCGATGTGTCGCTGCGAAACCGCACCCCACCAGAGTTTATCCCTTGGAAGATCGGCGGAAGCGGCGCATGGACGGACGAAACTACCTTTACGGCGAAACTCTGGTGGGTTGAAACACCTTTCTCGCTGACACTGACCTGCCGCTTCAGCGACAACAGTGTGGCGATTGCTCAGCTTGGCAACGTCGGTTTTGCGCCGACAACCGGACCGGAACTTATCGGGCGAATCGCACCCGTGTAGCCCCAAGTATGTTTGGGAGCACGCATAGGAACATTATGGCAAACCCATATGAATCGCAACGGCAGTCCTAAAACGGCAGGGCAGGATCGCGCACGGCAAGCAAACGAACGCGCCAAGCGCCGCGCATTTTGGCAGCGCGTTTACACACTCGTGGATACACTGTTTCATATCAACGTGCGTGATTTCGCGGCGTTCTTGCGGACATTCTTCAAATGGGTGCTGCTCGGTGGCGCGGTTGGCATACTTGCCGGAACTGCGTCTGCCGTGTTCCTGATCACACTTGCTTGGGCAACGAGTACGCGCATTGAGAGTCCGGCATTGGTGTTTCTGCTGCCAATCGCCGGATTCGCGGTCGGTTGGATTTACTTCCGGTTCGCGGGAACTGCCGTACAAGGGAACAACCTTGTCATTGAGGAAGTCAACGCGAACAAAGCGCAAATCCCGTTTCGTATGGCTCCGCTGGTTTTGTTTGGTACGGTCATGACTCATCTGTTCGGCGGTTCAGCCGGACGTGAAGGCACAGCCATCCAGATGGGAGCAAGTTTAGCGGATAGTTTGCGACGGGTGCTGCGTCTTTCACCAGATGACCGTCGTTTGATCATCATGGCTGGGATCAGCGGCGGCTTTGGATCGGTGTTTGGAACACCCGTCGCCGGATTTGTCTTTGGTATGGAAGTCCAAAGCGTTGGGCGAATCCGTTATGAGGGAATCATTCCGTGCCTCGCCGCCGCCTATATCGGGGATATTGTCACCCGGTTATGGGGAGCCGCTCATTCGCATTATCCACACCTCGTCAATCTTGAGATCGATCCGCTGCTGCTGCTCAAGGTCGCGGCGGCGGCGGTCATTTTCGGTTTGACCAGCATTCTTTTTGTCGAGTTGACACACGGCATCAAAAAGCTGCAAAGCAGTTTTATCAATTATCCGCCGATGCGTTCGTTTATCGGCGGTTTAGTAATCATCAGCATGGCACTCTTG
>CALBRY010000052.1 GCA_937927665.1 uncultured Chloroflexota bacterium | reverse complement strand
TCGCTGTCGGTGATGTAGCGTCCTAACCGTGCGGGCGTGGTCGCGCCGATCATTGCCAGCGCCGGGTTGTAGACGATCAGCTTGCCATCCCCACGCAGCTCCCGTTCCAAACGACGGGGCGCATCGAACATTTCCATCATCGTTTCGGTGTGTCCCTCCATGTATTTCTTCGGGATGAGCATCTTGCTCGCCTCGTCGATCAGGATGCCGCGCTGACCGGCGAAGCGTGCCGCGAGGTCTTCGTTCTTGCGCTCGAACGGGAGCAGCTTGTCGTAGTTGGAAGGTTTTTCGCCCGCGAGCTTGGCGACCAGCATTTCGGGCGAGGTCGTCGCGGGCAGGAGCAGATGCGGCATGGTGTCTCGCGCCATATCGGTGATCGCGTTCAGCCCGGTCGATTTGTGGTAGTAGGTCGTCGGCGCCACCCACAGGTAGTACAGATTTGGGTAAATGTCCCCAAAACCTAAACGCAGCACGCAGCGCCGCGCCACTGCCAACCCAACCGCCCACAGCGGACCTGACTCCAAGAAGATACGGGGGGTCATCGGCGAGCGCTGGCTCAACCACGCGAGACAGTCACGATGAAATGCGCCGACCGTTTCAGCCGATGCCCTCAGTTTGTCGGTCAACTGTGCTGCTTTGGGCAGCGGCGGTACATATGCTTCCTCTGCCGATTGACTCGAAGTCGGCACAGGGGCATGGGGATCGACGCGCAAGACCTGCGCGCTCAGTTCAGGATCGCGGGTCAAAATCTGCTGCAAGATCGACCAGTGGGTGCGATCATGCTGCCAATCGAGGGAAGCCAACAGCGACTCAACCAGCGGGCTGAGTGTCAATCCAGCGGGAATATCCAGCATCGATACGGCGCGCCGCAGCGCGTACACATCGTGTTCGTTCAGGTTCATGGTGACAAGCTCCCAAGCAATACTGAATAGAACTCGTGCTAAAGAACACGGTTTGAGGTGGGGAATTCAGTTGCACGTGGGGGCAGGCTGTGATACATTGTGAGTGTCGAGTTCACCCTGTATCCTCAGCCCGCCGCCCACGCGCCTCATCAGCAGTGGGCATTTTCTTTTTCTACGGCGGTGCGCGTGTGTGTTTCATCTCAAATCCCTCCAAATTGTTGCCGCGCGGCAACAATTATTCGTTCTTCAGATACCGCTCGGCTTCGCCAAGCAACTTTTGCATTGCCTGCAACCGCGCCCGCGCGATGCTGGCATCGCCTTCTTGTCGCATGAGCGCTCGCGCCAGTTCTTGCGGCGTGGTCGCGCTGATCGTCTGTGTTACCTTTGCCATCTTCACGGCTGAGGGCGAAATATCGTCCGCATCCTTTTCCTGATGTGCGCCGTCACCTTCACAGATTTCTTTAACTTGTTTAGCGGATAAGTTGAAATCGATGATCTGGCGCACGATTTCCGCGTGATACTCCTGCGGTGTTGCAATCACGCAGCGCAGTTTGAATTCATCGATCGCGTAACGATCCGCGAGTTCAAGCGCCTCATCGGACAGGCGCAGTAGGTTCTTGATACGGCTGAACTGGGTTCGTTCCATGCCGCCCATTGCACTGAGAATCACATCTGTGTACTCACGGTGGGCGCGCAGGTCGAGGTCGAGCGCCTGCCGGAAGAAGTCGTTGCCGACCGCGTAGGCGGGAATCTCGTATCCATGCACCGTGAGCAATAACAATGCTGCTTGCCGCGCCAGTGCCACCGCCGTCAATCCTGAACGTGCGGTGTTCTCCTTCGCCTGACGAAAAACGGATGAGCGGTTCGTCGGAATGACGATGCACGGGATCATGCCATCGCCTGTATAGCCCGGGATGAAGTCACGCAACAGCCAAGTTGCCCAATAGCGGCGTTCGCCTGTCTCGATGCGGAATAAGCGCGTCACGCCCTGTGACACGTCCACGACTGTGAGCGGATTGACCTGTCCGTCGTCACGGATGGTGATCGCCAGATTAACCAGATCACGCAGCAGCGTTTCTTCTGGCGATAGGTTGACCGCTGGTTCATCATCGCGCTCATCGTCACCCTTCGGCAGCAGTTCGAGGACATTGTTGAACGGTCGCGCCCGCTGCCGTGCTGCGATTTGCACGATCTGAACCAGTTCGCGCAGCGCTTGCGTCGGGGTCACACGGTTGTTGTGAAAGTTCAGATGAATGCTCTCTGGCAGCACACGGCGCGGCTGCACCGGATCAGGGCGCACCATCTCAAGCAGGATACGCTCGACACGGATTGAGTTGTCCGTGAACGCCTGCGGCAGATCGCCGAGCATGTCCCCGGTAACGGATGCGAGTAAATCATCCATCCGGCTGGTATTGCTATTCGCCCGCGCCATTATTCGCCACCCTTCGACAAATAACGCACGAGTGAAGCCACGACTTGGGCATAGGCTTTGCTTGCCGAGGCTCGCGGATCATAGCTAAACAGACTTTGGTGATTTCGATGGGCATACGACACCGCTTCATTGGCGGGGATCACGCCGAGCAAGAGTTTGCCCAGCACAGGATGCGCTTTGAGTTCTGCTAGAAGATGACTATGACCCCGAATGCGGTTGTCCATCTTGGTGACGATCAGACCGCTCACGCGCAGATTGGGATGACGCCAGCCCTCGCGGATGTCGTTGATCTTCTGGATGACGCTGGTCAAACCGACCGTCTCAAGGTAACGCGGCTCGACGGGGA
>CALBRY010000051.1 GCA_937927665.1 uncultured Chloroflexota bacterium | reverse complement strand
ATTCTTCGGCAATCGTGATTGCTCCCGGCGCTTCCTGATGGACGAGCGTATTCACTTCGCGCAGGAACGAGATCGCATCCAAGTTTTCGTTACCGCCGAACTCGTTCGGAATCCATTCGCCCGACTTACGCGAGAAATCAAGGTAAATCATGGACGACACCGCATCGACGCGCAGCCCGTCAATGTGATAACGCAGCAGCCAGAATAGGGCGTTCGCCAGCAAGAAATTGCGGACTTCATTGCGCCCATAATTGAAAATCAGCGTCCCCCAGTCGGGGTGTTCGCCTTTGCGCGCATCGGCGTGTTCGTATAAATGCGTCCCATCGAAGTACGACAGCGCGTACCCGTCTTTCGGGAAGTGCGCCGGAACCCAGTCAAGGATGATCCCGATCCCCTGCTGGTGGAGATGATCGACGAAATACATGAAATCGGATGGCGATCCGTAGCGGCTGGTCGGGGCAAAGTATCCTGTTACCTGATACCCCCATGATCCATCAAACGGATGCTCTGCGACAGGCATCAGTTCAACATGCGTATACCCCATGTCCTTGACATAGGTTGCCAATTCATGCGCCAGTTCCCGATACGTCAGCCATGTACCGTCCGCATGCCGCCGCCACGATCCAAGATGAACCTCATAGATCGACATCGGCTGAGCAAGCCCGCCAGCCTGTCTGGCACGCTCCGCGATCCACGCATCATCTCCCCATGTGTAGTTATCAAGGTTGGCAACCACCGAGGCATTGTTGGGGCGAACTTCGCTCGAAAAAGCATACGGATCGGATTTATCGGCGCGGAATCCCATGTTATGAGAGCGAATGCGATAACGATAGATCGCGCCTTCGGTCACGCCGGGGATAAACAACTCCCAGATGCCCGTTCCTTGATGAATGGTCATCGGATGAATACGACCATCCCAATTATTGAAACTGCCGATGACGCTCACGCTAAAGGCATTCGGTGCCCAAACCGCGAATCGCGTTCCAGCGACACCATCAAGGGTGGTCAGGTGTGCGCCCATGTAATCATAAGAAGTCCAGTGTTTCCCGGAACGGAACAGATATTCATCCAGTTCACCCATGACCGGCGCTTGTGCGTACGGATCGTGAAGCGTCCGTGTCTCACTGCTGTACAGAGTCTCCACAAGCTGATAAGCGCCAACCGTTTCTAGGAGCGAATCGATCTGCGCTTCAAACAACCCTTCCTCACGTACCCGCGTCATTGGGTACTGTTTAGTGCCTACCTGCACAGCCATACGCTGCGCGCCGGGGCGATAAGCGCGGATTACGGTGCGTCCATCCCCGAGTGGATGAGCGCCCAGAATTTGAAACGGCGCGCCGTGATCACCGGTGAGCAGTGAATCAAGCGACGACGCGGGAATTTCCGAGAACGATTGGTAGACCATAGGCTTTTGTCGGTATCCACTAGTTGGAATGCAGACCGTCCATGACGGGGAATTATAAACGGGGATCATTAAACTAAAAAGCATGGACAAGCCATGCTCTCAATTCAGCCTTACGATAACCAGCGTTTACGCCGCTTGTAATGCTTCACTTCCCGGTAGCTTTTACGCTTGCCGACTTCCGTTAAGCCGAGATAAAACTCGCGCACATCCGCGTTATTCCGCAGATCATCCGGTGCGCCTTCCAGCACAACACGCCCGTTTTCCATAATGTAAGCAAAATTGGCGATCGCCAGCGCGATATTCGCGTTTTGCTCAACCAGCAGGATCGTTGTGTGCTGTTCTTCGTTAATCCGCTTGATGATGCGGAAAATTTCACCAACCAGCAGCGGCGCTAACCCGAGCGACGGCTCATCAAGCAGGATCAAACGTGGAGACGCCATTAACGCGCGTCCAATTGCCAGCATTTGCTGCTCACCGCCGCTCAACAACCCGCTGATCTGTCCGCGTCGTTCGCGTAAGCGCGGAAAATATTCATACACCATTTTCATCGTCGTCGAGGTATTTCCGGACGCGGTATATGCCCCCGCCCTCAGATTCTCCTCAACCGTGAGATGCTCAAATACCCGCCGCCCTTCCATCACCTGAAAGACACCTTTTCGGACGATCGATGATGCATCCATGTGATGAATATTCACCCCGTCAAATACGATGTTCCCATCGGTTACATCGCCATTTTCCGGCTTGAGCAATCCGCTGATCGCCTTGAGGGTGGTTGATTTGCCCGCGCCGTTCGCGCCCAGCAGCGCGACGATGCTCCCCTCTTCGACAGTGATCGACAGTCCTTTTAGGACGAGGATCACATCGTTGTAAATCACTTCAATATTGTTTAATGAAAGCAGCGCCGCCATCTATCGATCCTTGAGCCGCTATGCGACAAACAGCGGTGAGGCAGCACCCCGCCCCACCGCCAGTCTTTCTAAGTGATTAGTTGCCCTCTTCGGCGCGCAGGTCGATAACCTCGCTCG
Source organism: uncultured Chloroflexota bacterium (assembly GCA_937927665.1). Lineage (GTDB taxonomy): Bacteria > Chloroflexota > Anaerolineae > Aggregatilineales > Phototrophicaceae > Flexifilum. Next base: position 1,223 of record CALBRY010000051.1, on the reverse strand, counting down.
CTTCGAGCCACAGCCCATCTTCAACGCGATAGATCGCGAGCGCGCGGTTTGCACGATGGTCTTCCGACGACCATGTGATCGGCGCAAGCACTCCGCCAGTCTCAAAGTCAGAGAGAGTTTCCAGAGCAGCGCGGATGTTCGGACCCGTCAATTCATTGCCAGCATCCAGCGTGCGGCGAATACCTTCCGCCATGACCGACATCGCCGTCCAACCCTGCGAGAAATGAAGCGAGGCTTCTTCAAGCGTGCGCGTGTCGTTTTCTGCCAACCATGCACGCATTGCTTCTTGCGCGGGGATTTCAACGGTGGTCGGGGTAAACGGAATCGCGCCGAGTGCGCCTTCTGCTGCATCTTCCGCCTGACGGACGAAGTTTTCATCGGCGCACCAGTTCAGGCACCCAAATTGAACGACATCATTCCCGCCGAAGAATGCTGTGACGTTGCGTGCCAACAGCGCCGCCGGACCAGAGACATTCTGAACCACGATGTGCGTCACGCCGAAGTCGTCCGCCTGCTGAAGTTCGGCGGTGAAATCCGTTGCGCCGCGCGGCATCGGAACGCGCAGCCCTGCCTGAAGTCCCTGTGCCGTGAGATAAGCATCACCCTGATCGAGCGGGTCAACGCCGAACGGACTGTCATTATGGAAGTACGCAACGCGCATGTCTTCGCCTGCGTTTCCGGCTGCCGTCCACTGCTCAAGCATGACGCGGAGCATGATTTCCATCTGATCGCCGTAGGACGTAGCGATCAGGAAGTTATACGGTGCTTCGCCCTGCGGATCGTTCAAGCTGGCGGAATACGATGCGCTGATGAAGGGGTGATCCTCACCGGCATCATCGACTTCGACGCCGGCGGCGTGAAGGGCGCGCCGCAGTTCTCGGCCGAGGAGCTGGCGACCATCGTCGAGGTCGCCCATCGGGCGGGGAAGAAGACCTTCGCCCATTGTTCGGGTCTCGACGGGCTCGAGGTGGCGGTCGAGGCCGGCATCGATTCGATCGAGCACGGCTTCTTCATGACCCGGTCGATCCTCGAGGGGATGGCGGCGAAGGGCATCGCCTGGGTGCCGACCTTCTCGCCGGTGCACTTCCAATGGGCGCGGCCGGAGCTCGCCGGCTGGAGCGAGGCGACCATCGGCAACCTCCGCAGCATCCTCGACGGCCCACTCGAGCACGTCGGCCTCGCCGATCGTCTCGGGGTGAACCTCGTCGCCGGGTCGGACGCCG
>CALBRY010000050.1 GCA_937927665.1 uncultured Chloroflexota bacterium | reverse complement strand
GGGATTGTGATCGGATGTCCGTTATGCGGTCCCATCCAAGGTAGGATTGCCGTCACGAACACTGCCGCGATGGCGAAACCCAACACCATCGAGACTCCCCACACGAGCAAACGACGGAACGTAAGCGCAGACATCCAGCGTACTCCTGCTTTCACTGCTTCCATGAAGAATATCGTGCATTGTAGCGCGTTTGCGCTTTTTGGCGCAAGGGATTATCCCGCACAAACCCCTTTGTTTAGTAGAGCAAACGCATCAAAAAGGGAAAGCGGGAGCAGAAAAGAGTCAGCGCAAAGGTGCTGTAAGTTGAGTCTCTTTGCGGCTTCGCGCCATTGCATCTTTGCGTTATGCTTCTTCCGTTCTCTTGGTTTTCCCCCTTTGTTAAGGCACATTTCTTGTAACATACCCCGTTTGCCATTAAAATTCACAGAATTCAAAACGATCAAGACATATCCATCCCGATTCGGCGGTGTTATGAGCTATGTCCTGTCGTCGAGACGTTCATCGACCACAATGTGCAAGCTTCGGAAGTGTAAGGGGGCAGTACGTGGCTGACCTATTTGACAAGGTAGCTCAAGATACACGCGCAAAAGAAGCGATCGAAGCCGGGATTTACCCGTACTTCCGCGCGTTAAGCGATACCGAAGGCGCGGTTGCGCGCTTTCAGGGTAAAGAAGTGGTCATGATCGGGTCAAACAATTATCTCGGTTTGACCACAGACCCGCGCGTGCGTGAAGCGGCGATCGATGCTGTGCATCGCTATGGCACAAGTGTCACCGGGTCACGCTTTTTGAATGGAACGTTGGAACTGCACCTTGAGCTTGACCGCCGTTTGGCGCAGTTTGTGGGTAAAGAGGCGGCACTCGTCTTTTCAACTGGTTATCAGACGAACGTCGGCACGATCAGCGCAATTGTCGGCAAAGGCGACTATGTGATTGTCGATAAAGACGATCACGCCAGCATCGTTGATGGTTGCGTCATGTGTCGCGGCGAGATGAAGCGGTTCAATCATAACGATGTCAGCCGTCTTGACGAAGTGCTGGCAAAATTACCGCCCGATGCGGGCAAACTCGTTGTGGTTGATGGCGTGTACAGCATGGGCGGGGATATCGCTCCCCTGCCAGAAATCGTGGAAATCTGCAAACGGCACGGCGCGCGGATCATGGTCGATGACGCGCACGGCATCGGCGTGACAGGCGGGGGACGCGGAACGGCGCACCATTTCGGGCTGACCAATGAAGTTGACCTGATCATGGGCACGTTTAGCAAGAGCTTCGCGTCGATTGGCGGTTTCATCGCGGGCAGCGCGGATGTGATCCACTATATTCAGCATCACGCCCGTTCGCTGATCTTCTCGGCAGCGCTCCCCGCTCCGAATGCGGCGGCGGCGCTGGCGGCGCTCACCATCATGGAAACCGAGCCTCAGCACGTCGAGCGCATGTGGTGGAATGCCGAATACATGCGCAAGGGACTCGCGGAGATTGGCTATGATACCGGCACGAGCAACACGCCCATCATCCCCATCATGATCAAGGACGATTTCCGCACAGTCTTGGCGTGGCACGCTTTGATCGAAGAAGGCGTTTACACCAATCCGGTTGTGCCTCCCGGCGTTCTCCCCGGTCAGAGCTTACTGCGTACCAGCTACATGGCGACCCACAAGAAAGAACACCTCGATCGCGCACTGGCAGCCTTCAAGATTGTTGGTGAGCGGCTTGATATTCTGCGCCATGAAGATGACGCGTCGGTTGCTGTGAACAGCTAAAGCGAACCAATCTGTTAAAACAAAAGGGCAGGAGGATCATCCTCTTGCCCTTTTTGATTCGTATTGACGGAAGGGGGAAAATCTCCCCCTCGCTTGTGAACTTAATCCGCCGGGCTGCCCGATACTGCTGGCTCAACAGCGGACTTGGCTGCCGATGCTTTCTTGCCCGAAAGTGTGCTGTAAAGCACCGGCACGAGGATCAGCGTCAGCAGCGTACTGCTGAACAACCCGCCGATCACGACCGTACCCAGTTCGGACGCGATGATCGCACCTTCGCTCAAGCCAACCGCGAGCGGCACGAGCGCGAAAATCGTCGCAATCGCCGTCATCAGGATCGGGCGCAAACGACGATCACCCGCCTCCATCAAAGCGTCGGTGACGTTCATCTTACGTTCGCGGCGGTTCGCCTGCACGCGGTCGATCAACACAACCGCGTTCGTGACCACGATACCGATCAGCATCAGCATCCCGATCAGCGCCGAAATCCCCAGCACGCGATTCCCCAGCGTGAGCAGGATCGCCGCGCCGACGGGAGCAACCGCCACACTGGAGATAATATCCAGCCAATGAACGAACGAACCGAACGTGATGATCAGGATCACGACCACGAACACAATCGCGATCGCCATCGCACGCCCAACGCTCGTAAATCCTTCTGACTGGAGTTCAGACGTAAAGCCCTGTTCAACGCTCAACGTAGCGGGCAGTTCTCCCGCCGCTTGAGCGTCCAGAATCGCCTGAATCGCATCTTGCGATACGCCGAGCGTATTCTGTGTTTCGAGTTCGCCCGTAAACTGCACCGCCGATCGTCCGTTGACGCGCAGGTAAGTTGTTGCCGTCCCTCCCGCGCCGCCGAACGAGTCGAGATTGCTGCTCACGTTCGCCAGCCCATCGACGCCGTTCAACACGGCGATGATCTGCTCATTCGTGGCGACAATATCCGTTTGTTCACCCGCAACGATGATCTGGAAGCCGCCTAAGCCCTGCTCGCTGATCGACGCCGCCGAAACCGTCACGTAATCCGCGCCGAAAATGCGTTCGGCTTCAGTACGGATTTCGCGCGTCAAGTTATTGAGCGCTTCCCCGCCGACTTCAACCGCCAGCGTAATCGACAGCACATTTTCGCTGACATCCGCGCCGCCGAGCAGCAAACTTTGCAGGGTAAATCCGGCACTCCCGACGATAGTCTGCACGCGGGCGATTTCACCCTCCGGCAGCGTTTCGATATACGCCTCAAATTCT
>CALBRY010000049.1 GCA_937927665.1 uncultured Chloroflexota bacterium | reverse complement strand
CAATCGTTCCAATCGTGGTCTTGCCGCGCAGCCGGGGCTGATTCTTTTGCTCGGTGCGCTGTTCGCGATCACTTTGTTTGGCGCGCGCATTTTCAGCGGTGATGCAGGAGAGATTACCCTTTATCCGGCAGCAGGCTTGGCACTCCTCGTCGTAGCGATCAGCGGCGTTGATGTCGCGCTGCTCGCCGCGATGGCGCTGGCACTCTTGATCGGCTGGATCGGCGATGTTTCGCTCGAAACTGCCGCGCTCGTTGGTATCGGCGCGGTGATGGGATCATTGAGTTTGCGCCGCTCCGAACGCCTCAACAGCTTTTTCTTCGCTGGTTTGATCGTGTCGCTGGCAAACATCATCGTGATCGGTATGTTTCACTTGGGAACGCCGAACGCCGAAGGAATCGGCGCGGCGCTCCTGTTCCTGTATGCCGCCCTGAACGGTGTCCTAAGCGGCATGGTCGCGTTGGCAGCACTCTACCTGATTACCCTGCTGTTTAACCTTCCCACCGGTCTGAAACTGGTCGAACTGAGCCAACCAAATCAACCGCTTCTTCAGCGTTTGCTGCGCGAAGCGCCGGGGACTTATCAACACTCGCTTCAGGTAGCAAATCTAGGCGAACAGGCGGCGGATGCAGTCGGCGCGAATGCCGCACTGGTGCGCGTGGCGGCGCTGTATCACGATATTGGCAAAATCTTGAATCCCGCGTTTTTTGTCGAAAATCAAGCGGATAATGTAAACCCGCACGACATGTTAGATGATCCCTACCGCAGCGCGGATCTGATCATCAGTCATGTGATCGACGGCGAAAAGATGGCGCGCAGCTATCGACTCCCTCAGCGTATCCGCGATTTTATCGTGGAGCATCACGGTACAACGCTCGTCAGCTACTTCTACAATCAAGCGCTTTCCCAAGCGGGCAGTGATGAAACCGTCGATGCGGATCAATTTACATATCCCGGTCCAAAACCCCGAAGTCGAGAAACAGCAATCCTCATGCTGGCGGATAACTGCGAAAGCACAATCCGCGCCGTAAAACCGAGCAACAAAGCACAGATCGAAGAGATTATCGATCGCATTTTTGAGACTCGCGTACGCGAAGGACAGTTAAGCGCCAGCGGTTTGACGCTCAACGATCTGCCGACGATTCGCGATATCTTTGTCGATATGCTTCAAGCGGTCTTTCATCCCCGCATTCAATATCCCAAGCCGCCAAGCGCTGAATTGGGGAAACGTCACGCGGATGATCTCTTACCCGAATCCACCGTTGCCGGACTATCAGAGGTCGGTACAAGCAAGCTGATTGCACCCCCCGCCGCGCCCGTGCCGCGTATTGAACCGCCCAAAGAATCCGAGAATAAGCGCGAACCGACCCCGCCGCGTTATTCGCAAACGCAGGATATTTCTCCGGCAATCTTTGATGATGATGACTCGCCGATGCCCGATGTTCCGCCGCTCCCCCGCCGCACCGATGAAAACGGCGAGGCAAAGCCGCCGCCAAAGGACGAAGATGTTTGATATCGAAATTCAGAATGAGAATGCGTACCCGATCGATGAAACACGCTTGATCGAAGCGGCATTTACCGTACTAACGACTCACGATGCTGCACCCAACAGCAGCATTACGATTGTGATCACCGATGATCAACAGGTTGAATCGCTAAATCGTCAGTTCCGCGATGTCGATGCACCGACGGATGTGCTTTCATTTCCTGCGGATGAACTCCCTGAAGAACTCGCGGATGCGCTTGACGAACCGCCCTATCTGGGTGATCTCGTGATCGCGTTCCCGTATGCATCCGCACAGGCGGAGCGCGAAAAGCACGATCTGATGGATAGTCTCGCACTGCTTGTGGTGCATGGTACGCTTCACCTATTGGGGTACGATCACGAAACGCCAGAAGACAAAGCCGAAATGTGGCAGGTTCAGGCGGAAGCCCTGAACGCTCTATCAATACCCTTAAGCATCGTTCCGGCGCTGGAAGCAGCACCGCATGGCGATGAAGATGATAATCGAGGTTCGGATGGACATGCACCAGAAGATGACCAGAGATAACGGTCATGAACACAACGAGCTGGTAGAGACGATTACCGGGACGATGAAGATCGATCCCGATGAATTCAGTCCCATCACCAGCACGAGCCGACTTTCCAGTTTCAGTTATGCACTGGCTGGCTGGTTGTATATGCTGCGTCGGCAGAAGAATACGCGCATACAAGCGGTCGCCAGTGTGATCGTGGTTGCGTTTGCGCTGTGGCTGCAAGTGGATCTGATCGGATTAGCCCTGTTGGTACTGGCGATCACGATCGTATGGATGGCAGAATTCATGAATGCGGCGGTCGAAGCAGCCGTCAACCTTGCCACTCAAGAGATTCACCCGATGGCGCGGGTGGGAAAAGATGTGGCATCGGCGGCAGTACTGCTCGGCGTAGTTGCATCGATCATAATCGGCGTGCTGGTAATGCTGCCGCCGCTCCTTGAACGGTTTGGCTTCATCACATCGTAGACTCATCGTAGGGAGCGCTTGACGTATGGGTTGAATTACGATAAATAGCGTGGCGAGGAGCATGATGAGCGAAACAGCCAAGGAAACACAGGAAGAGTCGGGTGAAAAAAAGGATGTTCTGGTTACTCCCGACGGCGAAGAACTAGATATGTCAATTGTCGGAACCATGCAGATTGATCCCGGCAAATATGGCGGATCATCGAAGAATCCCAACCGCCTCGCCAGTTTGAAATATGGGGTCGCTGGACTGCTTTATCTCCTCAAGCGAGAACAGAGCATTCAGGTCGCCAGCGCTGTCACCGTCGTTACACTGATCGTCGGTGCCTGGTCAGGGGTCAACAGCTTCTACTGGGCGATGCTTGCGCTGGCACTCGGCGTGGTGTG